>DAIOWK010000048.1:0-15424 GCA_036758525.1 Myxococcota bacterium | reverse complement strand
GCCCCACCTGGAAAGCGTTGTCACCCCGAAGCAGGCCCGCAGCGAGGACACCCTGCGCCGCATCCTCGAAGCGGCCGAGTCCTTGATCGAGGAGAAGGGCCTCGCGGACGTGTCGATTCCCGAGATCGTGCGTCGCGCCGGCTCGTCCATCGGCGGCTTCTACGCGCGATTGCAAGACAAGAACGCGCTCTTGCGCGCGCTCGAGGAGCGTTTCTTTGGGGACCTGTCGCAGCGTCTCGAGGAACTCGACAACGCGCAGCGCTGGCGAGCGGCCTCGCTCCCGGACATCGTTGCAGCTTGTGTCGAGGAGCTCGTCTCCGCAACGCGTCAGCGCCGAAACCTGATCCAAGCCTTCCTGTTTCGCGCGTGCCAGGATCCCGAGTTCCAGCACGCTGCGCTTCGCTTCCGCGACCGCGTGTCGAACCGAATCGGCCAGCTCCTCTTCCGACGCCGGGAGGAGTTCCGGCATCCCGACCCCCTCGTGGCGATTGATCTTGCCGTGCAGTTGGCCTTCGGTCTCATGTTCCAGCTGGTCCTGACCGGCGAGCTGCGCGCCGGCGGGCGCGTGCTGAGCGACGCGGAGCTCAAGAAGGAGCTCGAAGTCAGCTTCCTTCGCTACCTGGCGAGCGAGGCTGGCCCCAAGAACCCCTTGCCGACCCGCAGGAGTCCCTCATGAACTATGCACAGCGCAACCCCGTACCCCTCCCGCCCACAGGCCCGTTCTCGTCTGTGAAGGCCACCATCGAGACAGTGTTCGACTGGCAATACGCGCTTCGCCAGCAAAACCTGCTCGCCCTCTACGAGAAGGGGAAGGCGGCCAGCTGGAACGCAGCCGACCTTCCCTGGCACACCGAGGTGGACCTCGAGCGGATGAGTGCAGAGCGCCAGGCCGCTGGCGGCGGCGGGCTCATGAATCGGCTGCTCCATCCCCCGCGCGAGCTCACCGAGCGCGAGGCTGTGGAGCTCAACCTGCATATGAATGCGTTCCTGCTGTCGCAGTTCCTCCATGGGGAGCAGGGAGCGCTCGTCGCGACCGCGAAGATCGTGCAAACCGTGCCGTGGGAAGAGGCGAAGTTCTATGCGGCAAACCAAGTGGCGGACGAGGCCCGTCACGTGGAGGTGTATCATCGATATCTCACCGAGAAGCTCGGCCTTTCCTACGAAGTGCACCCGAGCCTCGGCCAGCTCCTCGGGGATATCATCGGCGATGCGCGCTGGGACGTCACCTACCTCGGCATGCAGATCATGGTGGAGGGTCTCGCACTCGCAGCGTTCGGCATGATGAAGCTGATGATGGCCGGGGAGCCGCTGATTCAGGACATCACGACCCGTATCATGGGAGACGAGTCGCGCCACGTGGCATTCGGAGTGATCTCCCTCGAAGACCTCTACACCAAAGAGATGAGCGGAGCGGAGCTTGGGGACCGCGAGGACTTCGTGATCGAGGCGACGCACCTGCTGCGGGACCGTCTCCTCATGCACCAAGTGTTCGAACGCCTTGGCTGGGACGTGAAGCAGTGGGTGGCGTGGGCGAGCGACACGCCGTTCATGCAGGGCTTCCGCCAGATGACGTTCTCGAAGATCGTCCCGAACCTAAAACGCCTCGGTCTGCTGACGCCGCGCGTGCGCGCCGAGTACGCGAAGCTGGGCCTCCTACGCTTCGAGACGATGAAGGACTCCGTGGAGGAACCGGAGGTCACGCCCCCCATCGAGCTGGTGCAGCTGCTCATGCAGTTCCTGCAGGAGAACGCGCAGGCTGGCGCAGCCGGGGGTGAGCGGGCTTAGCGGCCGCGGGCGAACCCCTCCGGAGATCCGCCCTCGCGTTCCTCGCGCAGGGCTTCGGCTTACCCCGCCGCCCTGTACGCGAGCGCTCGATGCCGCCTCGTGATACGCCTCTTGCGCCCCACGTCAGGTGCGTGTCTTCTCAGGTTGTCCGCCCGATGCCATAGTCGCCGCACCCTGGCCGCCTCGTTCGCCCTCGGGCGGGGGGACCCAGCCACCGGGAGGTCTTTGCAGGAGATGAAGCCGCCGCAGGCACCGAAGCGACCACGGTTCCCCTCTCCGGCGTGCCGCGGGGGCGGCGCGCGATCCAGCCTGGGCAGGCGCTCCACGCAGGCGCCCTTCCTTTCCTGCTGACGAGAGCTTCGTGACAGGCTTCCTTTATCGTGGCGTGATTGAGGGCTACTACGGACCTCCCTACACCCACGTAGATCGACTCTGGTGGATCGAGAAGCTCGCGGGGTGGGGTATGAACCTCTACGTCCATGCACCGAAGAATGACGCACTCCACCGACAAGAATGGCGAACACCCTACCCCAGCGAGCAGATGCGTGAGTTTTCCGCCCTGATCGAGCGGGGCGCCGCGCACGGGGTGGATCTCGGCTTTGCCATCTCGCCGGGCCTATCCATCACCTACTCCTCGGCCACCGATCTGCGCATCCTCGAGACGAAGCTTCTGCGCTTCCGCGAACTCGGCGGGCGCTTTTTCGCGCTCTGTCTCGATGACGTCCCCACGCACCTGACACAAGAAGCGGATCGACGCGCTTTCCCGTCCCTGGCGCACGCCCACGTCGCGGTGGCGCATGCCCTCCACGCGGCGCTCGGCTCGAGCTGCCGCCTGCTGCTCGTCCCGACGGACTACCTGGGCGTTGCGCCGACCGCCTATCTCGAGATCTTGGGGGAGACCCTCCAACGCACGATCGAGGTGGCATGGACCGGTCGTACGGTGGTGAGCCCCGAGATCCGCACCGGCGAAGCCGCGCGGCGGGCGGCTACCCTGCGCCGCCGCCTCGTCGTGTGGGACAACGTGCCCGTTGCGGACGGTCCCATGCGATCGATGCTGCATCTTGGACCCTTCGCGCGGCGCGACGCCGCGCTCCCAGAACACGTCTGTGGCTTTCTCCTGAACGTCATGCAGCACCCTCATGCTTCCGCTGTCGCCGTCCATACGGCTGCCGCGTACCTGCGGATTCCAATGGACTACGATCCCGAGCGCGCTTGGGAGAAAGCGCTCCGCGAACTCGGGGCTGGAGCCGAGGCCGCCTTCGCGGATTTCGCATCCGCGCACCGCTTCTCGCCGCTCCATCCCCGCGACCGGGACCCTGCCCTCGAAGAGTGCTTCTGTGAGCTGCGCGGGCAGGTCCTCGGAGCCGGCGACCCGAGCGCGACGCTCGTGGCGCTGCGGGAGTTGTTGGAGCGCCGCCTCGGCGTCGCCGACACGCTGCGCGCGGATCTTCTCGACCGTAAGCTCGCAAGCGAGATCGAGCCCTGGATCGCGTCGCATCACCTCGAAACGAAACGCATGCTGGCAGCGCTGGATTTTCTCGAGGGACTGCTGCGAGAAGGCCCGCGCCTTACCAAGGCGCTCTCGCTCTTCGGATTCGAGGGGCGCGTCAACCTCGCGTCGTCGCCCGCTGCGTCGAGCTACGGCCCGCGCCGCGTCGTCTATCCGCAGCTCGTGTCGATGCGCGACGACGAGGCAGGCTTCGGCCCGGATCCCGCACTCTTCAAGGACTGCAACCTCGCCGATGAAATAGTCACGTTCGCCGAGAGCTTCGGGCTGGAGAAGCTGCGCGCAGACTGAGCGAGGACGGGTGGACAGCGCAAGTCGTGCGCCGCGGCGCAGACTAGCCTCGTGCGAGAGGAGCTCGCGAAGGCGCTCCTCCCGCGAAGCCCGTAGGTCATGGGCTCCTCTCGTGCGGGAGGGGGAGCGAGTTTACCCTCGAGCCGTGGGGCCCCTGCCTTTCCCCCTTGCCTACTGGGTCCGCGAGCCGCTCTTGATCGCGGGCTGCTTCCCGGGACATCCTTCACCCGAGATCGCCCGGCGACAGCTGCGCGCTCTGCTCGAATGCGGCGTGCGGAGCTTCATCGATCTCATGCACGAAGAGCCGAGGATGGGCGCCAAGCCCTACGCACCTATGCTCCACGAGCTCGCGCGGGAGAGTGGCTTCGACTGCTCCGTGCAGCGGTTCGAGATCGAGGACTGCTCGACGCCCTCGCGCGCCATGATGGTCGCCATCCAGGACGCCATCGACGCGGCAATCGCCGCGCAGCGCGTGCCTTACGTTCACTGCTGGGGCGGACGTGGGCGCACAGGCACGGTGGTCGGGGTCTATCTCCTGCGCTGCGGGCTCGCGACGCCCGACAACTTCGTGGACGTGCTCGCGCGGCTGCGTGCGGGAGCTCCGGGCACCTCGCCGGAAACCGACGAGCAAATCTGTTTTGTGCGCAGCTGGTGACGTAAAGGAGGTGCACGCCCTACGCGGTCGCAGGGTCTTCGAGCACAGCCTCGACAAGGTGGGGGCCAGGCTCGTCGAGGGCGCGCAGGAGCACCCTGCGCAGGGCCTCGGCAGTCTCCACACGCTCGCTCGGCACACCGAAGCCTTGCCCAAGGAAAACCCAGTCCGGCGCAGGTCGCTCAAAACCCGTGAGCGCAAGGGCGTTTGGTCCGGGCTGCGTGATCCCCGCACGCGCCAGCTCGACGCGCAGGATGCGGTAGCAGCGATTCGCGCAGATCACGGTCGTCACGTTCAATCCCTCGTGGGCCTGCGTCCATAGCGATTGCAAGGTGTAGAGCCCGCTGCCATCGGCTTGAAGGGCGATCACAGGGCGGTCGGGGCAGGCGATGGCAGCGCCCGTCGCGCACGGGAGACCTTGGCCGATCGCCCCTCCGGTGAGCGAAAGAAGCGTATGGGGCGGAGCGCCGACCGAGGCATGAGTCCAGGGCAGGGCCGAGGTCAGGGCTTCGTCGACGATGATCGCACCCTCGGGCTGCGCGCCCGCGACCACGGCTCCGAGACTCGCTATGTCAAGACGCCCTGTGGGAAACGCCGGGGGGAGCGCTCTTGCGACGCTCCCCGCGCGGCCGCCGCCGAGGAGATCCACCAGCGCCTCGAGCGCGGACACGACGTCATCCCCGGGCTCCGCGAGGAGGAGCGCGTCACAGCTCTCGGGTACGAGACTACTGGGTAGCTTTGGGTAACCGAAGAAAGCGACCGGGCTCGCTGCCCCTGCCAGCACGAGCGTCTCGAAGCCACTGAGGAGCTCCCTTGCTTCCTCAGGGAAGTAGGGGAGCTTTGCCAGCGCCGGAAGGCCCGCACCGCGCTCCATCCGGGCAGGGAAGGTTTCGGCGAGGAGCGCACACCCCGAGGCGGCTGCGATCCGCGCCGCCGCTTGGAGGCCCCGCTTGCGCAGCGCTCGTCCGCCAAGCAAGAGCGCCGTGCGGCGTCCCGCAGGCCGCAGCGCAGCGAGCGCCCGGTCGATCCGCGCGTCTTCGACCCGCGCTCCGCACACGAGCGGCGGCGTGACGGCGAGGGGGCCTTTCGCCGCTCCCCACGCGCAATCCGCCGGCACAATCAGTGTCGCGACTCCGCCGGCCCCCGCGCTTGCGGCGGCCAGGGCCCGGGCCCCATCGCGGGGCAGGTCTGCGGCACACTTTACGGTGTGAACCCAGTCCGAGACCGGGCGTGCGAGGCCCGCCACGTCGGTCTTGAGGGGGGCATCGGCGGCAGCGTGCCAGGTCGCGTGGTCCCCCACCACGCACAGAAGCGGCGTGCGGGCGCGGCGTGCATTGTGGAGGTTTGCGGCACCATTCGCGAAGCCGGGCCCGAGATGGAGCACGACCAGAGCCGGTTTGTCGGCCATGCGGCCATAGCCGTCCGCCGCCCCGGTGCACACGCCTTCGAAGAGCCCAAGCACAGCGCGCATCCCGACGGCGTCGAGCGCCCCGACGAGGTGCATCTCGGTCGTGCCCGGGTTCGCGAAGCACAGCTCGACGCCCGCTCCTGCGAGCGTGCGAATCAACGCTTCGGCACCATTCACACGAAGCTCCTCATCCTACGACCCGCGATATGCTACCCGGAAGCCGTCCGTGGTCATGCGCCCGCACGCGGTAGACTCCCAGCATGTCGTCTACCCATGCGATCCCCGTGCGCGACCACCTGCTTGGGTTGCAAGATCGCATCTGCGCCGCGCTCGAAGCCGAGGATGGTCGCGCACGTTTTCGCGAGGATGCCACTTCAGGCGAGGGCGGCACGATCGCCCGGCCGCGCGCCCTCGAAGATGGCGAGGCGATCGAGAAGGCTGCCGTCCACTTTACCCACGCGCGGGGGGATCGCCTTCCTCCTGCGGCAACGGCGCGCCGCCCGGAGCTTGCGGGAGCACGCTTCGAAGCGGTGTCGCTCTCGCTGATCGTGCATCCCCGAAATCCCTACGCCCCCACTTCCCACATGAATCTGCGCTTCTTTTCCACCGAAGGCACCGAGGCGTCGTCGGGTTGGTGGTTTGGTGGGGGTTTCGATCTGACGCCGTACTACGCCTTCGAGGACGATGCCGTTCACTGGCATCGCGTGGCGCGTGACGCCTGCAGGGATTTCGCGCCCGATGCCTATGCACGCTTCAAGAAGTGGTGCGACGAGTACTTCTATCTGAAACACCGGGGCGAGACACGCGGAATCGGAGGACTTTTCTTCGACGACCTGTGTGAAGGAGGATTCGACCACACCTTCGCGTTTGTGCGCCGGGTGGGCGATGCCTACCTCGACGCGTATCTCCCCATCCTGCAGCGACGCAAGACCGTGCCCTACGGTGAGCGCGAGCGGGAGTTTCAGCTCCACCGGCGCGGGCGCTACGTGGAGTTCAACCTGGTCTACGACCGCGGCACGCTCTACGGGCTTCAGTCCGGGCGGCGCGTGGAATCGGTCTTGGCCTCTCTCCCGCCGCTCGTGCGGTGGCGCTACGCCTACCGGCCCGAACCCGGAAGCCCGGAGGCCCGGCTCAGCGGGGAGTTCCTGAAACCGCGCGACTGGCTCGCCAACGAGTAGTTGAACAGGGCCCGCGCCCGAAGCCCTGGCGTAGGGGCTTGGCAGAATTGATGGGCTGAATGTCATTGCAGACAGCCTCGGGCGGGACGATGCTCACCCCATGATGCGAGCTCCCGCACTTCGAGGGCCCCGCGCGCCGCGCCGGATCGCAATGCTCGCCTACCCTGGAGCGCAGATGCTCGACATCACGGGCCCCCTGGAGGTCTTTGCGCGGAGCGCTCGCCTTCTGTTGGAGCAGGGGCTGCGTGCGAATTCCGTCTACGAGGTGGAGGTAATCGCAGCACAGGCGGGACCTGTGAAGACGTCGAGCGGGGTCGAGATCCTGGCGGCGCGTCCCCTCACTGCGGTGCAGGCTCCCCTTGACACGCTGCTCGTCGCGGGCGGTGTAGGTTCTCGGGAGGCCCTGCGCAGCTCCCTCGTGCTCGGATTTCTGCGGCGCATGGCGCCGCGGGTCCGGCGCCTTGCTTCCGTGTGTACAGGGGCTTTTCTGTTGGCAGAGGCAGGACTCTTGAACGGACGGCGTGCCACGACGCACTGGGCGTACTGCGCTGAGCTCGCGAAGCGTTACCCGCAGGTCCAGGTCGAACCCGATCCGATCTTCGTCCGCGACGGGCGGATCTACACCTCCGCGGGCGTCACCGCCGGGATGGACCTGGCCCTTGGACTCGTGGAAGAGGACCTGGGCCGCCCGCTTGCCCTCGCGGTCGCGCGCCAGCTCGTGCTCTTCTTGAGAAGGCCCGGCGGGCAGTCCCAGTTCAGCGCTCAGCTCGCGGTGCAGTCCGCCGAGCGCGAGCCCCTGCGCGATTTGCAGGCATGGATCGCCGACCATCCCGAGGCCGATCTCGGGATTGAGCGTCTGGCGCGGCGGGTGGCCATGAGTCCCCGGCACTTCGCGCGCGTCTTCCTGCGCGAGATCGGGGTCACCCCGGCGAAGTTCATACTGCAGGTTCGCGTCGAAGCCGCACGCCGGCGCCTCGAGGAGTCGCGGGACGACGTCGAAGCCGTGGCGGCTAGCTGCGGCTTCCGCAGCGCCGAGGTGATGCGACGAGCGTTCTTGCGCACGGTGCGCGTGTCGCCAAGTGCGTATCGAAGCCGGTTCCGCTGCGCCTAGCACGCTGCAACGCAAGGAGGCTCTGCCATGCCCACGACGACCGGGATCCTGTTGTTTCCCGACGCCGAGGAACTCGACTTCGTCGGACCCTGGGAAGTCCTGACGGCCGCCGCCCAGGTGACGGGCGAGGGCCACGCCGTCACCATTGCAGAGCGGGAAGGCCCGGTGCGCTGCGCAAAGGGCCTGCGCGTCCTACCCGATCACAGCTTCGCGACGGCACCTCCACTCGACATCGTGCTCGTGCCCGGCGGAATGGGCACGCGCCGCGAGGTGGCGAACCCCGTGCTGATCGATTGGCTGCGCAAAGCGGGCGCACAGGCGACGTGGGTCACGAGCGTGTGTACGGGCTCTCTGCTCTTGCATGAGGCGGGCTTTGCCCGGGGAAAGCGCGTCACCACCCACTGGGCCTTCGTGCCCGAGTTCCGAAAGCGCCCGGAGGTCACGGTGCTCGACGGTCCACGCTACGTGCGCGACGGCACGCTCCTCACCTCAGCGGGGGTGTCGGCGGGAATCGATATGACGCTGTGGCTCGTGGGCCAGATCCACAGCCCGGAGGTCGCTCGGAAGGTGCAGCGCTACATCCAGTACGAACCTGCGCCGCCCTACACAGCCGAGGTCTAGCGAGTCTCTTCGTCCCTGTTGAACGAGTGCGCCACCCAGTGCGGATGATGTCCGCTGCCCCTGGTCTACACCAACGTCACGTTGGTTTGTTCCAATGCTTGACCTAAGCGTGGACGAGTCCGACGAGGGCCTTGCCGCGAGGGACGCTCCCCGACGCACGGATCGGCGGCTAGGACGCCAAACCTCGTCTCCACTCTGTCCAGCCATAGAAGGCCACGAGATGCACGCGGGGTGGACGCTCGGTGGGCTTCCGTTCTTTCGTGCCCGTACGCTCTCCTTGGGGTAGCCTTTTTGGTCCTTGCTGGTTCTTGGCCCTAGTTTTACAGCTGGCTGGGAGGGCCACTCACGCGGTGTGATCGTGGTCCGAAGCGACTGCGGTGTTTGTGTGTCCGCGGAAGGAGGCATTCGCGATGTCTCGGTTGCTCAGTCGCCTCGTTTTGCTCCATCTTTTGATCCCGGCCTCTCTTTGTTTCGCAGACTCCATGACTGCACAAGCGAGTGGCAGTTCAAAGGAAGCCGCGTGCGCTAGTGCCAAGGAACTAGCGCAGCCGTCGGCGCGCAATATCTGCGGAGCAAAGGGGCTTGCGGAATGGAAGTTCCAGGATTGCGTGTGCAAAGAGCAGCCGGGTGAAGCAGATAAGAACGGCTCCTCCTCCCCCTCCAGATGGGATTGCGAGGCGGGGTACGACTACACCTGTGGCCAATAAGCGACAGCGCAGCCTCTCGTCCGCCAAAGCGCGGGACACTGCATCGGGAGAGCGAAGTTTGAGCCCCAGGGAACAGTTTCCACACGGCGTGTGTCTGGCGTTGAAACGCCAGTCTCCATTCAGCCAGGCGATGTGCCACTGGGAAAGCTGGAATGGAGGTTCCCTCCTCCTTCTCGTGCATACATCGGCAGTTCTCTAGAGATCGAGCCCGGCCACCAGGTGGGCGCGGTGGAAGGTGGGATCCCCAAGCATGATTTCGGAGGCTTTCGCCCGCTTGTAGTAGAGATGCGGGTCGTACTCCCAGGTGAAGCCGACCCCGCCATGGATCTGGATGTTCTCCGCTGCCGCCCGCAGGTACGCCTCCGTCCCCGCGGCCTTGGCGAGGCTTGCGGCGAAGGGGAGATCCGCGCGCGCCTCCGCCGCCACCCAGCCTGCGTGATAGACCGCCGAGCGCGCGAGCTCGAGCTCCAGGAGCACCTCAGCGCACTTGTGCTTCACGGCCTGGAATGCACCGATCGGCCGCGCGAACTGCACACGCGTCTTGGCGTACGCCACGGCCATCTCGAGGCAGCGCGCTGCTCCGCCCATCATCTCGAAGGCGAGGCACACGGTGGCCTCGGACAGCGTTCTTAGGAGCGCGCCGCCCGCGGCACCAGCCCTGCCCACCACCTCCGCCCGGGCGCCTGCGAGCTCGAGGCGTGCCTGGCGCCGCGTCGGGTCGAGGGATGGCGGTACGTCGAGCTTGACACCGGGAGCCCCTCGCTCGACACGCAAGAGCGTGATCCCGTCTGCCCCCTGGGTTCCCGGAAGACGCCCCACCACGAGAAGAAGCTCAGCGGAGCCTCCGTCGGAAACAAGCGTCTTCACGCCGTCGAGAACGAAGCTCCCGCCGTCACGGCGACACTCGAGCGACACGCTGGGAAGGTCCCAGCCGCCCGCGCTCTCGAGCCAAGCCAGGCTCGCTGTCCGCTCGCCCGAGGCGATCGCAGGCAGAAGGACACACCGGTCCGCCTCGCTCCCGGCGTTTAAGATCGCATTCGCGGCCAGACACACCGTGGAGAAGTACGGGGTGGGAACGAGGGCGCGACCGAGTTCTTCTTGCACGACGCCGAGCTCAAGGAACGAAAATCCCTGTCCCCCGTAGGCTTCGGGGAGGTGCACGCCTTGTAAGCCGAGCTCTCTCGCCATTCGCTGCCAAAGCGCGTCGTCGAAGCCCTCGGGCGTCTCCATCGTGCGACGCACTTCGGACATCGGTGCGGGCTCGGCGAAAAAGCGGCGCAGCGTCTCCCGGAACCGCTCTTGCTCGTCACTGAACGCAAAATCCACGCAGTTAGATCTTTCGCTCGCGACCTTCCCAGTAGGGGTCTCGCAGCTTTCGTTTGTAGAGCTTGCCGTTCGGATCACGCGGCAGCGCCGCCAGAAAATCGATGCTCTTCGGCATCTTGTATTTCGCGATCCGGTCGGCGCAGAACGCCAGGATCTCTTGCGCGAGGGCCGGGCTCGGGTCGACCCCTGCGGCGGGTTCCACCACGGCCTTCACCTGCTCGCCCCAGTCAGGATCCGGGATTCCGAAGACCGCCGCATCCCCCACCTTGGGATGAGCGAGCAGCGCGGCCTCCACCTCTGCGGGATAGATGTTGACCCCACCGGAGATGATCATGTCGTTCTTACGATCACACAGGAAGAGATAGCCGTCCTCGTTCAGGTAGCCGATGTCACCGACCGTGAAGAAGCCCTCCCGGCGGCTCGCCTCCGTCTTCGCCTTGTCCTTGTGATACTCGAAGGCCGCAGGCCCGAGCGCCATGTAGACCGTGCCCGCCTCGCCCACGGGCTTTTCCTTGCCTTCGTCGTCGAGGATGCGAATCGCAGAGCCCGGCCATGCCTTGCCGACGGTGCCGGGATAACGCAGCCATTCCTGGGGAACGACGAGCGTTCCTCCACCTTCGGTCGCGGCGTAGTACTCGTAGATGGTTTGTCCCCACCACTCGATCATCTTCCGCTTGATCTCCGGCGGACACGGCGCCGCCGCGTGCACCATGGTGCGCAGCGAGGAGACGTCGTAGCGCCCGCGCACCTCCGCCGGGAGTGCCAGCAGCCTGTGGAACTGCGTGGGGACCATATGGCTCGTGGTGACCCGGCGTTTCTCGATCGCTTGGAGACAATTCTCGGGCGACCACTTCTCCATGAGCACGAGGGTATGGCCCATGTGGAGCGAACAGCTCGCGAAGGTGAGGACCGCAGTGTGGTAGAGCGGGGAGCCGCACAGGTGGACGTTCTGGTCGAGAGGCTTGATGCCGAACATCTGCAGGAAGGCCGTAAAGAGCGTCGCCACGGTGTCCGGATCGAGGGGCGCAAGGCCGCGCCGCACGCCCTTCGGACGTCCTGTCGTGCCCGAGGTATAGAACATCACGGAACCGGCGGAGCGATCCGCCGGGAGCGACGTCGCTTGGCCCTGCTTCAACTCGGCGTAGGGCCGAAATCCTGGCACCGCACCAATCGCGAAGCGGGCATTTGCGGGGAATCGCAACTCATCCGCAGCGGCCTTGGCGGTCGCCGCGAAGCGTGCGTCTGCAATGAAGGCCTTTGCTTCACAGTCCTGAACGATGTACGCGATCTCAGGCGCGGCCAGGTGATGGTTGATCGGCGTGAGATACCAGCCGCCCTGCAGCGCGGCGAGGTAGAGCTCGATCATCGCTGCACCATTCGGCAGCAGGACGGCGATGCAGTCGCCCTTGCGAAGGCCGAGCTCCCGCAGGCCATGCACGAGCTGGTTGCAGCCGGCGAGGAGCTCTCCGGCTTTCACCTCGCGTTCGCCGCTTTCCGGCGGCTCGACGAGAGCGAGCGAATCGGGGTTGGCCTGTGCAAAGGCCCAAAAGCTCTGCGCCATCACGGACTCCTGTGTTTGGCCTTACGTCTTTGCCGAGCGATCGATCACGAAGCGTTTGGCCCACGGATAGTCGGGCTTGCCGCTCGGAGAGCGCACGATCTGGTCCACGAAATGCACCTCGCGCGGCACCTTGTAACCCGCCACGCGCGCGCGGCAGTGCGCCGCCAGCTCCTCGAAGCCAGGCGCGAAGCCCGGACGCTTCTGCACAATCGCGGTCACCCGCTCGCCCCAGCGCGCGTCGGGAACGCCCACCACCACCGCGTCAAAGACTGCGGGATGGGCCTTTAGCGCGTTCTCCACCTCCTCGGGGAAGATCTTCTCTCCCCCCGAGTTGATGCAGATCGAACCCCGGCCAAAGACGGTGACGGTGCCATCGGCCTCGGGGCGGCCGAGGTCGCCCGGCAAAACCCAACGCACACCGTCCTTCACGATGAAGGTGCGGGCCGTCTTCTCGGCGTCGCCGTAGTAGCCGAGCGGGATGCGCCCGCGCAGCGCGACGCGGCCTGTGCGGCCGCTGCCCGGAGGGATCGGCTGGAGCTCGTCATCGAGCACGGAGGTATTGGCGTTCATGCGGAAGCGGATCCCACCCGTCGCCTGGACGCCTCCGGCATCGCCCCCCTGGGAGCCGGTCTCAGAAGCTCCGAATGCGTCCATGATCACAAGCTGCGGCAGGTATGCCTTGAGCTCGTCTTTCACGGCTTGCGACAGAATCGCCCCCGCCGACGAGAAAACCATCACCGAGGAGAGGTCCCACGAGGGATCCCGATCGGCGAGAGCCGCGGCGAGGGGCCGTGCCATGGCGTCCCCCACCACGGAGATCGAAACCGGACGCTCCTGCGAGGCCTGCTGCCAGACGAGGCGCGGCTCAAAGCGGGGCACCAGCACCGCCTTCCACCCCTGGAACATCGAAATCATGGTGCCGAGCTGTGCGGCACCGTGGATCAGCGGGGCGGCGGACATTCCCGCCATGGGCGGCTTCGTCCTTGCGCGCTCGGCGACTTCCTCCGGGCGGTCGGGCGGCGGCCCAGCCGGATTCGCGCCCATGAGGCAGGAGAAAAAGGCGTCCTCATGCCGCCACATCACGCCCTTTGGCATTCCCGTCGTACCGCCGGTGTAGATGATGTAGAGGTCGTCCGGCGAGCGCTCTGCGAACTGGCGCTTGGGCGAAGCGGAAGCCAGCGCCTCCTCGTAGGGCACGGCGCCGAGCGCCGAGGTGTCGACGCCACTTTCGTCCTCCACGGCGATGAAGTGGCGGAGCTTCGGCACGCGCTCCCTCACCGCGGAGACGCGCGGGCTGAGCTCGCGCTGGTGGAGCAGCGCCACGAGGTCGGCGTCGTCGAACAGATACCGAAGCTCGTCTTCGACGTAGCGGAAGTTCACATTGATCGGCACGGCCCGCAGCTTGAACGCTGCGAACATGGCCTCGACGTACTCGGCGGAGTTGTACAGGTAAAGACCCACGTGATCGCCGGGGCCCACTCCCTGCCCCGCGAGGTGGTGGGCCAGGCGGTTCGCACGCTCTTCGAGCTGCGCAAAGGTGCGGCGCTGCCCGCCTACGACGAGCGCGTCGCGCTCGGGGAGGACGTCGACGATCGACTCGAACAGATCGGCCAGGTTGTAATGCATCAGGCCTGCTCCGCTCCGACGATCCACATCGAAAAGAACTGCGATCCTCCGCCGTAGGCGTGACCGAGCGCGAGACGCGCCCCTTCCACCTGGTGCTCGCCTGCCATACCGCGCACTTGAAGCGCCGACTCGGCAAAACGCAGCATGCCTGAGGCACCGATCGGATTCGAAGAGAGGACTCCCCCCGAGGCGTTGACGGGCAAGTCCCCGTCGAGCGCCGTGGCGCCCTCGTAGGTCATCTTCCAGCCCTCGCCCTCCGGTGCAAACCCGAGATTCTCCATCCACATCGGCTCGAACCACGAGAACGGGACGTAGATCTCCGCGACATCGATCTCGCGCCGCGGATGGGTGATGCCGGCCTTCTTGTAGAGTTCGGCGGCGCAGTCCCGGCCGGCTTGGGGGTTCACCTGGTCGCGTCCGGCGAACATGGTGGGCTCACTTTTCATGGCCGTCGCGCGAACCCAGGCCGGTCGATGGGGCGCCCGCCTCGCGGCGCCGGCGCTCGCCAGGACCATCGCGCAGGCTCCGTCCGACGAGGGGCAGGTCTCAAGGTAGCGGATCGGATCCCACAACATGGGCGAGTTCGCGATCTGCTCGAAGCTGATGTCGGGAAAGACAAGATGCGAGTAAGGATTCTTGAGCGCGTTCTTGCGGTCTTTGAGCGCAACACGGATGCCTGTATCCTCAGGTGCTCCGGAGCGACGGATGTAGGCACGAATCAGCGGCGAGAAATAGCCTCCCGCGCCCGCCACGATCGCCTGCTGGAAGGGCACGTGGACGGTGAGTGCCCACATGGCGTTGCTCTCCGACTGCTTCTCGAAGGCCACCGTGAGCACGCGCTCGTGAACGCCAGCCTGCACCAGGCTCGCGGCGACGATCGCCGTGGAGCCGCCGACGCTGCCTGCGGTATGGACGCGCAACATAGGCTTGCCCACCGCTCCAAGAGCGTCCGCCAGATAGAGCTCGGGCATCACGACGCCCTCGAACATGTCCGGCGCCTTTCCCACCACGACGGCATCGATCTCCCGCCAGCCAAGACCTGCGTCGTCGAGCGCGCGCTGGGCCGCCTCGCGCACGAGACCTGCGATGGAGACGTCGATGCGCTTTACGTCGTGCTTGGTCTGACCCACTCCAATGACGGCACAGGGGTGGCCCACGGTCAGTTCCCCTCCAGGACGCAGACGAGGTTCTGCTGGAGACACGGACCCGACGTGGCATGCGCGAGCGCGCGCTTCGCCTCGCCGTCGAGAATGCGGCGCGCTGCTTCCCCGATCCGCGTGAGCCCTGCCACCATCAGGGCGTTCGCCGCCAGTGCGCCTCCGGAGGGATTGATCTTCACGTCGTCCGCGAGGCCGAGCGCCTCGCAGAGGATGAGCTCCTGGTGGGAGAAAGGCGCGTGCAGCTCGGCCAGATCGAAACGACCCGAGCGTGCACCCGCCCGCTCCGCCGCAAGTGTGGTGGAGGGCGAGCGCGTCAAGTCGCGCAGCCCGAGGTCGTGGCTCTCAATGCGGTGGTCGATGCCGCGAATCCACGCCGGCCTGTTTGTCACCTTGCGCGCGAGCTCCGCCCCGGCGATCACCAGCGCCGCAGCCCCGTCGCTCACGGGACAGCAGTCGTGCTTGCGAAGCGGCGATGCGTAGTAGGGTTCGGC
>DAIOWK010000047.1:0-16151 GCA_036758525.1 Myxococcota bacterium | reverse complement strand
CGCTTTCCGTCCTGCGAAATCGCGAACATGGACGGGGTGGTCTTGTAGCCGCCGGCGTTCGGAATGACGGTCGGCTGACCGTTCTCCATCACCGCGACGCACGAGTTCGTTGTGCCTAGGTCAATTCCGATCACCCGTCCCATGGACTCCCCCTTGCCCTCTCACTTTTTCGGCAAACTACGAAGCTCCTGCTTCGCTTCTGCGTCTTTCGGATCGATGCGCAGCGCCGCCTCGAGCTCGCGCCGCGCGTTCGCGATGAGACCCGCCGCTTTGTAAATCTGGCCCAAGGTTCGGCGATAGCTCGACACCTCGGGGCGTAGCTCGCATGCGCGGGTGGCGTATTCTTTGGCCTTCTTCAGGTCGTCCGCCGCAAGCCACGCAAGACGCGCCGTGGTGTGATTGACCTCTGGATCCTGCGGTCGGTAGTGGAGTGCTTCCTCGAAAAGCGGCAGCGCTTCGGCGACGCGACGCAGGTCGAGGTTTGCGTTGGCCTCCTTCAAGAGCTGCTCAGCGCGCTCTTCGTTCGCCTTGTACTGGACCTCGCCGAACGCCTCCTTCACCGCCTCGTTCCAAGGATCGAAGGCGATGGCGAGGCGTACGCTCGCAGCGGCCTCGCGCCAGCGGCCTTCCTTGAAGGCGGCCATGCCGGTTTCAAAGAAGCCCTTCGCCTTGGCCTTGCGCTCGGCCAGGGCGCGCAGCTGCGGGGCGTGGAGGTGGAGGGGCGGGAGCTTTTTCTTGCGCTCGGCCGGCGCCTTCTCGTTCGCGGCGGCGGCGGCGGGGGACGGCGGTTCCACGGCGTTGCGCTGCACTTCCGCGCGGGTGGCCGGGTCCGAGAGAAGCTCATAGGCCTCTACGACCCGCTTGAAGATGCGCGCGAGCAGAGGAGCGAAGGGGCCGATCTTCCGCCGGAAGTAACGGTCGGGGTGGTATTCCTTCGAGAGCTCGAAGTAGGCGCGCTTGACCGCCTTCACATCTGCCGTCGCGGGGACGCCGAGGATCTCGTGGTACGGGCGCTTTAGGCGCTTTTCGAACTCGAGGATGCGCTCTTGCGCCTCGACGGGAAGGTCGAGGCTCTCGTCAGTCTCGACGCTCGCCGGTGAAGCCGCCGCCGCGCTGGGTGCCGCCTCGAGCGGCGGGTGCGGCGCGGCCTTTGAGTCCTCCCCCTCCCTTTTGTCCTTGCCGGGAGCTCCTCCCGGGGGCGGGTTCGACTTCGGCGCGGATCCGTCGACGACAAGGATGCCTTCCAAGACCCAGCGTTCGAGACAGCGGTCGACCTCGCTCGGCGGGAGGCCTCCGATCTGGCGCAAAAGGCTCCAGGGAGTCCGGCCGTCGATTCGCGAAAGGAGGTAGCCCTCGGCCGGAGAGAGCGGGAGTCGGGCCGGGTCGCACCCGGGCGCCAGCTGCGGCACCCGCGCCTCTCCCGAGCCTTGGCCCCCGAGCTGCATGAAGCTCTCCCATGGCAGGGGCCCGCGCGGTTGGCCACAGGCCAGACACGAACCCTGTCTCGGCCCTCATCGGCCGTACTTGGAGGGAAGCTGAGGGGTTCCCCGGGGTCGGCGGGATGGGAGGATCACCCCAGGGCTTGCCGGTCTCCTGCACCTTCCCGATCCCGGGTGAAGACCCAAGGCAAGGCGGGTCGTCTGGACGTCCTCGAGCTAGCTCCTCGGTCCGAGGAGAAGCCGTTCGAGGATGGCCTTCTGGGCGTGGAGCCGGTTCTCGGCCTGGTCGAAGACGATGCTCCGCGACCCGTCGAGCACCTCGTCTGTGATCTCTTCGCCCCGGTGGGCGGGCAGACAGTGCATGACGAAGGCCTCCGGGGCGTGTCGTACCAGGCGCGCGTTCACCTGGTAGGGCTCAAAGAACGCGCGGCGCTGCTCGGCTTCGTCCTCCTGGCCCATACTCGTCCACACATCGGTGTAGATGAAGTCGGCGCTGCGTACCGCCGCCACTGGATCCGCCGTGAAGCTGATGCGCGCTCCGCTGGCCGCCGCCAGCTCCTCGGCCCGGCGACGTACGCGGTACGCGGGTCGGTGGCTCTCGGGGGTCGCGAACCGGAACTCAAGGCCCAACACCGCAGCCGCATTGAGCAGCGAGTTGGCGACGTTATTGCCGTCGCCGACATAGGCGAGGCGGGCGCGCGAAAGCTCCGCTCGCTCGGAGATCGTGAGCAGGTCTGCCATCACCTGGCAGGGGTGGAGGAGATCCGTCAAGCCGTTGATCAGCGGGATGGACGCCACGCGAGCCAGCTCCTCCACGAGACTGTGGCTAAAGGTGCGGGCCAGAATCACGTCCACCCAGCGCGAAAGGTTGCGCGCCACATCGGCCGGCGTCTCGCGGGTTCCGATCCCGACCTGGTCGGGGAGCAAGGTGAGCGCGTGGCCGCCGAGCTGCGTCATGCCCGCTTCGAAGGTGACATGGGTCCGAAGCGAGGGCTTTTCGAAGTACATGGCGAGCGTGCGACCCTGGAGCGTCTGCGGCCGCTCGCCGCGCTTTTGCAGGTCCTTGAGCTCGCGGGCGCGCTCGAGCATCGCGAGGATCTCGGCGCGCGACCAGTCGGCGATGCTGATGAAGTCCTTGGGCAAATCCCTTCCTCAGCGAGAGATCAGCGTTCCAACGCCAAAATCGGTAAAGATCTCGAGCAGCACGGCGTGCAGCAGCCGACCGTCGATGATGTGGCTGCGCGCGACGCCGCCTCCGAGCGCTTCGATGCAGCACTGGATCTTGGGGATCATGCCCCCGGTGATCGTGCCCTCGGCGATGAGCTTCCGTGCCTCGGCGACGGTCAGGCGGCGTACCAGCTGACCCCCCACGTCCTTCACCCCCTCGACATCGGTGAGGAGGATCAGTTTCTCCGCATGCAGCGAGCGGGCGATCGCGCCGGCCGCCTCGTCCGCGTTCACGTTGTAGGTGAGGCCCTCGGTGTCGACACCAAGCGGTGCGACGACCGGCACGAATCCCGCCTGCGCGACCGCAGCGATGGGCGCCGGGTCCACCTCCACGATCTCCCCCACCCGACCGAGGTCTCTTCCTTCCTGCAGGCGGTGGCGCACGCGTAGCATGTGGCCGTCGCGACCGGTGAGCCCGATCGCCCGCCCGCCGCTTTGCTCTAGGAGGCCCACGATCTCCTGGTTGATGCTCCCGGCGAGCACCATCTCCACCACCTCCATGGTGGAATCATCGGTCACGCGCCGACCGTCGACGAAGCTCGACTGACGGCCCATCGCCTGAAGTGTGGTGTCGATCTGGGGGCCTCCGCCATGCACGATCACGAGCCGGATCCCAATGTATTTGAGCAGCACCATGTCGCGGCCAAAGGAGGCCTTGAGCTCCTTGTCCAGCATGGCGTGGCCGCCGTACTTGACGACGATGGTCTTGTCGAAGTAGCGCCGGATGTACGGCAGCGCCTCGATCAGGATTTCGGCCTTGTCGATGAGCTGCTGCAAGCGCGCTCTTCCGCGGACGGTGACCGGTTCTTAGGCGAGCCCCGCCTCCCGGCGGGCACGCGCAACCTCTTCGATGCTGTCCACGAGACTACGGTACAAGAACACGTTGCGGACCGCCGCGGAGAGCGCCGCCGCGAGCACCTCGCCTGTGCGTGCCGAAGGCGCGATGCCCGAGCGCGGGAAAGCTCGCAGCACGCCCAGAACCTTGCCGCGGAAGCGAAGCGGGAGACACAAGAGCGGGGCGGGCTCGCCGCCCTCAGGTGTATCCACATCGGGATCGAATCTCGGATCGTCCTGCGGCTTGGGCGTCGCCACGAGGCTACCGGTCGCGAGGACCGTGCCGGTTAAGCCGCGCAGCGCGGAAATGCGCGTCCGATCGGCGCAGCGTCCGCCGTCGACCTGACCTTCGCAGACGAGATCGCCGCTCTCTGCGTCGCGCAAGAAGAGCGCGACAGGCGCCGCGTCGAGGGCCAGGGCGATCGGACGGATCGCAGCGTCGAGCACGCGTCCGGGCTCGACCTCTGCGCTCACCGCCTCACAGACTTGGCGGGCAAGGTCGGCGTCCCGCGGCGCGGACTCGTCGTTCGCGAGGGCGGCCGCAACAGAAGGCGCCGGGAGTGTCCGATCTGGGTCCGTGGCGCTGGGCGCCGCCGAGGCCGAAGCGACCTTCACGACGCGGCGCTGGGTTAGGAGCTGCCCTACCTGGACCGCAAGGATGCGCAGCACGGCGAGGTCGGCTTCTTCGAACGGGGCGCCGCCCGCGCGGTCGGTCGCGCACAGCACTCCGAGAACGCCACTCGGGGACGGCACGGGCGCGACCGCGAAGGACCCCGAGTCGTAGCGCCCGGTTTTCTCCTGTGCGGCGGCAGTCGGCATGCGCCCATCGTTGCCCGCGTCCTCGACGAGCATGGCCTGCGCACGGGAGAAGGCCGCGCCGGCAATGCCCTGGCCCACTGGCACAGCGTCGAACTCTTCGATCGGAAGCTTGCGTCCGGTGGCCGCGGCGACACGCAGGCGCGACCCAGCCTCATCCAGGAGAAGGAGCGAGGTCTTCCCGGCGCCGAGCACGTCCGCCACCGTCTCAGCCGCCCGGGTCGGGAGGTCCGCGGAGGACTCGTCGCCGCTCGACTCGCGGACGAGCTCGCCGAGCTTTGACTCGAGGAGCGAAAGGCGCGCACGCAGCTTGTCCCAGCCCGCCGCGATCGCGTGGGTCTCAAGGGCGCGCTTTACGGCGAGCACGAGCTCCTCGTCGTGCAGGGGCTTGGCGAGGTAGTCGCTTGCCCCAAGCCGCAGCGCCTCAAGCACGATCTCCTGGTCCGTGTGGGCGGAGAGGATCACCACACGCAGCGCAGGATGGTTCTCCCTCAGCCGGCGGAGGACCTCGATCCCATCAATCCCGGGAAGCTGGATATCGAGGACCACGACCCCGAAGTCCCCCTCTCGGGCGAGCTCGAGCGCCTCGGGCCCGTTGGCGGCCGTCACGCATTCGAGCCCCGCGCCCTCGAGCGCTTCCCGGATCGCCTCGCGGAAGAACCGCTCGTCGTCCACCACCAGGATGCGCGCGCGCTTGGTCGCCATGGAAACCCCCTCGCGGGCGCTGTGCGCCCTGGCCGCAGCCCGGCGCGGGGGGGCGGGTGCGCTCGATGCGGACTCTACAGAATGTACCTCGACAAATCTTCGTCTCGCACGAGGGCGCCAAGCCGGCCCCGCACGAACTCTTCGTCGACCACCAGGTGCGCGGTTGCGAGGTCCGGGGCGTCGAAGCTCACCTCCTCCAAAAGCTTCTCCATCACGGTGTGAAGGCGCCGCGCTCCGATGTCGTCGGTCCTCTCGTTCACCTCGGCGGCGATCTCCGCGAGGGCCCGCACCCCGTCCTCCTTGAACTCGACCTCGACGTTCTCGGTCTCGAGCAGCGCCTTGTACTGCCGAACGAGCGAGTTGCGGGGCTCGGTCAAGATCCGGACGAAGTCGTCGCGACCCAGGCTCGTGAGCTCGACACGGATCGGGAAGCGACCTTGGAGTTCGGGGATGAGATCCGAGGGCTTTGCGACATGGAAGGCGCCGGCCGCGATGAAGAGGACGTGGTCCGTGCGCACCGGGCCGTGCTTGGTCTGCACGGTCGATCCCTCGACGATCGGCAACAGGTCCCGCTGCACACCTTCTCGGGACACGTCGGGGCCCTGCTTCTGGCCGGCGCCCGCTGCGATCTTGTCGAGCTCGTCGATGAAGACGATGCCCGTCTGCTCGACGCGCTCGAGGGCGAGCTCGCGCACGCGATCCATGTCGACGAGTCTTCCCGCCTCCTCAGAGGCAAAGGCTTCGCGCGCCGCGGGCACCTTCATGCGCCGCCGCTTCGTCTTGCGGGGGAACATCCCACCGAGCAGATCCTTGAACTGGAGGCCCATTTCCTCGACGCCCTGGGGCGTAAAGATGGAAAGGCTAGGCGCGCCGCTCTCCTGGATCTCGACCTCGATTTCCCGCTCATCGAGGGCTCCCTGACGCAGGAGTCGGCGCAGCTTTTCCCGCGTCTCACCGCCCTCCGGCACGGTCTGGAAGCCCGCCGCGGGAGCGACCGGCGGGAGGAGTGCGTCGAGGACGCGCTCCTCGGCACGCTCTTCAGCCTTCGCCCGCACGCTGCGCTTTTCCTCCTCCAGGACGAGGCTCACGCCGAGCTCCGTGAGATCGCGCACGATCGATTCCACGTCTCGCCCCACGTAGCCCACCTCGGTGAACTTGGAAGCCTCGACCTTGAGAAAGGGCGCCTGCGCGAGCTTTGCGATGCGGCGGGCGATCTCCGTCTTCCCCACTCCGGTCGGACCGATCATGATGATGTTCTTGGGCGCAATCTCCTCGCGTAGATCCTCGGCCACGCGGGTGCGTCGCCAACGATTGCGGAGCGCGATGGCGACCGCGCGCTTGGCTTCGCGCTGACCCACGACATAGCGATCGAGCTCCGAGACGACCTCCCGCGGCGTAAAGGCCTTGAACTCAGCCATGCCTCCCACTCCCTCCGCAGCAGCCCCGATCGGGCGAGCGGCGCTTCACTCCCCGTTCGGGCTTGAGTTTCATGGCAGCGTCACCACCGTGATCTGGTCGTTGGTGTAGATGCACAGCTCCGCGGCGATGCGCAGTGCCTCTTCGGCGATTTCACGCGGGGCGAGGGCGGTGTGGCGTGCGAGGGCCCGTGCGGCCGCGAGCGCGTAGGCTCCGCCCGAGCCGATCGCGGCCATGCCGTCATCGGGCTCGATGACGTCCCCGTTGCCCGAGACGACGAGCACGCGCTCTGGATCTCCCACGAGAAGCATGGCCTCGAGGCGCCGCAGGGCGCGGTCCGTGCGCCAGTCCCGCGCGAGCTCGACGGCGGCCCGGCGGACGTTCCCGGGGTACGCCTCGAGCTTCGCCTCGAGACGCTCGGAGAGCGCAAGGGCGTCGGCGGCTCCGCCCGCGAATCCCACCACAGCCCTGTCTTTGGCGGCAAGTCGCACCTTCTGCGCGCTTCGTTTCATCTTCACGTTGCCAACGGTCACTTGCCCGTCCGCCGCCATGGCAATCCGGCCGTCGCGAACGACTGCGAGGACCGTCGTGGCAACGACTTCGACCCGGCCGCTCATCGCTTCTCCGAAGCGGCGCCCGCGCTCTTGGCCCGGGGATGCGCCCGGTCGTACACCTGCATCAGGCGATCCACCGACACGGCGGTGTACTTCTGGGTCGTGGAGAGGCTCGCATGTCCGAGAAGCTCCTGAATCTCGCGCAGATCGGCGCCCATCTCGAGAAGGTGCGTCGCGTAGCTGTGTCGCAGCCGGTGCGGGTGCACGCGGTCGGAAACCCCCGCACGGGCGGCCACGGAGCGCAGGACCCGCCGAACGTCGCGCTCGCCCAAGCGGCGCGGCCGATCGGGGAGACGCTCCCCCCGGCGAAGCGAGACAAAGAGCGGCTCGCCGAGGACGCCCTCGCGGCGGCGATGCACAAGCCAAGCAGCAATGGCCTCTCGCGCCGCCCCGGGCAGGGGAACGATGCGCTCCTTTCCCCCTTTTCCCCAGACGCGCACGTCGCCGGTCTGGGCATCCACGTCGCGCACATCGAGTGCCACGAGTTCCCCGACCCGAAGCCCTGCACCGTAGAGCAGCTCAAGCAGGGCGGAGTCGCGGAGTGTCCGCGCGCTCGGCGGTTCTTTGGATGCGGATTTCTCTCGCGCAAGCGCGCGCGGCCGCGCCGCAACCTGCGCCAGGGCCGCGCAGTCGTCCACCGCAAGGGGACGCGGGAGCCGGGGGGGCGTCTTCGGACTGGGGAGCGCGGCGGTGGGATCGAGCGCCACCACTCCCTCGCGCACGAGGAAACGGAAGAACGAGCGCAGGGCGTGGAGCTTGCGCGCGAGACTCGCGGGGTGAAGGCTGCGATGGAGCGTTGCAAGATGCGCCCGGATCAGAGTCGGGGTTACCCGTGCCGGGGGGACTCCCTTCCCCACGAAGGCCGCGAGCTGGCCCACGTCCGACACGTAGGCGCGTCTCGTGTGGGAGGAAAGGCCACGCTCCGCGCGGAGCCAGAGCGAGAAGGCGCGAATGGCTTGCTCGAAGTTCATGCGGGCGAGAGCGCAAGGCGCGCTGCAAAGGGCGCAAGGTCCGAAAGCGCGCGGGCCGCAAGCCGTTCGTTCTTCTCGCGCTTGGGTAGGCGGCGCGGAAGCTCTGGGAGCTCGGGAAAAAGACCGTAGTTCACGTTCATGGGCTGGAAATCCTTGGCACTCGCCTGCCCAAGGTGGCGCAAGAGTGCGCCGTGCGCCGTCGTTTCGGGGGGAAGGGGTGGCCTCTCGCCTCGGGCCGCGAAGGCGGCAAAGGCGCCCACCAGAAGCCCCAGCGCCGCGGACTCGACGTAACCCTCGACGCCGGCCATCTGGCCCGCGAGGTAGACCCCGGGACGCGCACGAAGTTCGAGAAAGGGCCCAAGCTTCGTCGGCGCATTGACGTAGGTGTTGCGGTGAACGGAGCCGTACCTTGCAAAGACCGCCTCTGCCATCCCAGGGAGGGTGCGGAAGATCCGCTGCTGCTCGAAAACCCGCAGCTTTGTCTGAAAGCCCACCAAGTTGTAGAGGACACCGCGCTTATCCTCTTGGCGCAGCTGGACCACGGCATGGGAGCGCTGTCCGCTCCTCGGGTCGCGCAAACCCACGGGCTTCATCGGCCCGTAGGCGAGCGTATCTCGTCCGCGTCGCGCCATTTCCTCGATCGGGAGACAGCCCTCGAAGTAGAGCTTCGATTCGAAGGGATGCAGGGGCACGGTCTCGGCACGCAGCAGGTCTTCGACAAATTGCTCGTAGGCCTCGCGGGACAGGGGCAAGTTCAGGTAGTCGCCCTCCCCATCCTCGTAGCGTGAGGCGCGGAAGGCCCGCGCGCTGTCCATCGAATCCGCGTACACGATGGGCGAGATCGCGTCATAGAAGTAGAGCGAGCGTTCGCCGAGCAGGGCTTGGAGATCCTCCGCCAGCTCAGAGGCAGTGAGCGGCCCGGTGGCCAGTACAACCAGCGGGGCGTCGGGAATCCGCGGCACCAGCTCGCGGCGCACACGGATCCGGGGATGTGCCTCGACGGCTTCTGTCATGCGCTTTGAGAAGGCAAGCCGATCGACGGCAAGGGCGCGGCCAGCGGGAACCGCGGTTTCGTCCGCTACTTCGATGACAAGAGACCGAAGGCGCCGCATCTCCTCCTTTAGGAGCCCTACCGCGTTTCCGAGCCCCCGGGCGCGCAAGGAGTTGCTGCAGACGAGCTCCGCGAACTCCGGCGAGCCATGGGCGGGAGAGAAGCGCACGGGCTTCATTTCGAAGAGCGTGACGCGGAGCCCACGCTCCGCCGCCTGCCAGGCCGCTTCGCTCCCGGCGAGGCCCGCGCCCACGACGACGAGTTCGTCAGTGCTGTGCATGAGCACGCGAGCATAGCGAAGGCCCGCGGTCGACGGGCTCGCGTCGCGGGAGAGGGCGCGCATGGCGAAGGCGCGGGCGTGAGAGCAGAGCGCGCCCTCTTGCGCGCCACGCTCGGCGTGGCGCGCAAGAGGTTTACTGCGTGACGGGGGTCCGGAAGCGGTCGCCCCGCTCAAGCTCCGCCACCGAACGCATCACCAGCGCGACGGCGCTTGTCGGCTTTGCCGCCACCACAAGCAGCTCTCCCACATGCTCGTCGGCGGTTTGAACCTCGCCGCCGCGCACCTCGTCCTTCATCTTTTGGCCCGGCCGGTACACCTCGAGGGCGTTCCCCGGGCGAATCCCATCGTCGCGACCGTGATCGAGATACACCACGTCCATCCGCCCCATCCAGGTGCGGTCCGCGGTGAGGTGGATCACTCGGCCGTCGATCCCTACGGGCGTCGCCGTGAGGCCAATCTCCGTCGGAGGCTTGTCGCGCCGCGCGACGTGGGATCCCTTCACGATCGGGCCGAAGGCGCGGCGGATCGTAAGCGAAGCCGTCTGCTTGTGGACTGCAGTCACCTCACCCCAGCCCAGGTTGTCGACGAAGCTTCCGATCACTTTGCGCGTCACCGGGTCGTGTACCTCCTCGCGCGCGTCAAAGATTGTGAATTCGTCGCCCATCCGCACCTCGCCCGCACCGATCCCGATTTCGACGACGTCGGGCTGACTGAAGAGCGTGCGGTTCTCCGGGACCTTGACGATGCTCGTCGCCGCGGCGACCTCTTCGCTGGTCACGAAGCCCACGGACTCTGCGGCGCTAAAGAGCACGGACTTCCCTCCGGTCTCGTTCGGCGCGGCAGCGGAAGCGTCCGCGAGCGCCGCGGGCGGAAGGTCGGAAGCGCCCTCCATGAGCTGCTGTGCTTCGGTGTCACTCACACGCCGCATCTCGCTGGACGTAATCCAGATGCGATCGCCCGGGTGGATCAAGTCGGGGTTGTGGATCTCTTGGTTGTCCGCCCAGAGCGAGGGCCATACCCAGGGCGTGCCCAGGTAGGCATCCGAGATGTCCCAGAGCGTGTCGCCACGCTCGACGGTGTGGATGCGACCCTCGCGGCCACTTTCGTCCCGACCGACCGGGCCGAGCGTCACGCGGTGATGAGGGCGAGGCGCCTCGGGAGCGGGGGCCGCCGCCTGCTGGGGCGGAGCGGGAACCGCTGCCGGAGCCGCGGCTTCGGGCGCAGCTGCGGGCGCTGCGGCCGGTGCCGCTGCGGGAGCCGCGGGCGCAACGGGAGCCGCAGGAGCCGCTTGGGCGGCTGCAGGGGGCGCCGTCGCGTCCGCGGGAGCCGGGTCCGCCGCCGGGGCGGAAAACGCCAGAGTGAGTCCCACGAGCGGACCGAATGCGAGCGCCTTGGACTTCATGCGAACCCTCCGCGTCCTGCGCCTCGCGGCTTCGCTGCCGGCGGGCGCTCTGAGTCCCGGAGAAGCGAGGAAAGGGCCGCCCGTGCGCAGGCCCTCCCCGTCTGCGAGACGTAGGCTTCGCCTGTATCGACCGGTCTACGCTGTGGCTTAACGGGGGTGGGGGGCGTGGTGATCCCGCCGGGCGACTAACCCTGGCTCGGTGCCGCCGCTGCCTGGGTCTTGAGGCGCTCCATCATGGAGCGGACTTCTACCGCCTGGGGAGGCTCGGCGGCGCCTGGGTTCTTGCTCTTAGCGGCGTCGAGGCTTGCCACGGCGCGCTCGAGGGTCTCCCGGGCTTTGTCCGGCTCTCCGTTCGCCTCGTAGGCCATTGCAAGGTGAAGGCGGATCACGTTGATCGAGGG
The DNA here is from genome assembly GCA_036758525.1 of Myxococcota bacterium. Classification (GTDB taxonomy): domain Bacteria; phylum Myxococcota_A; class UBA9160; order UBA9160; family UBA9160; genus UBA9160. The sequence continues at coordinate 4,995 of DAIOWK010000047.1, read as the reverse complement.
ATCGTCCGCGGAAGTACCGCCTTCCGCCTCTCGCAGGTACCCGACGGCTGCCGCGGGGGCGCCCTTCTTGTAGAGCACCCAGCCAAGGGTATCGGCCGCACTCCCGTTGTCGGGAAGGCCCGCCTTGGCTTCTTGGGCGAGGTCGAGGGCGCGGTTTAGGTCCTGCCCTTTCTCCGCCAGGAGGTAGGCCAGATTGTTCTTTGCGGCGGCGAGATTCGGGTCGAGCTTCACGGCCTTGTCGTACTCTTCCATCGCGTGTTGCATGTCCCCGCCGCCCTCGTAGAGCGATCCGAGGACGAGGTGGAGCCCTGCCACGTCGGGCCGCGCCTCAATCGCCTTCTTGTAGGTCTCGATGCTCTCGTCGCGGCGGCCGGACGAGACAAGGAGCGCCGCGAGGGCTTGGTAGGGAGTGATATCGCGGGGATCGAGCTCGATCGCGTGCTTGAAGGCCTGCTCCGCGTCGCCCTGCTTTCCTGAGAATGCCAGCGCAAGGCCATAGAGGTACTCGAGCTTCGCGCTATTGGGCTGCGCGGCGACCGCACGCTGAATGCGTTCCATTGAATCCGGCAGATGACCGGTCTGCCGGTCGAGCGACAAGAGCGTGTTCAAGATCTCGAAATTGTTCGGCGAGTCCTTGTCGGCCCGCAAGAGGTTTGTCCGGGCGGGGTCGATCTTTCCCATCGCCATGTAGATCCGACCAAACGCATAGTACGTCTCGGCGTCGCGCTTTCCTTCAGGGATCTTCTCGAGCTCCGCGAGGGCCTCGTCGAGCTTGCGCTGGCGCACAAGACTCTGGGTCACGAGGATCCGAGCCTTTACGTCGTCCGGCGCTTCGCGCAGCACCTTTCGACCTTCCTCGACCGCCAGATCGTCCGCGCCAAGAGCGGACTGGATGCTCGCGAGGAGTCGTCGCGCGTCAAGCAGGGTGGCGTCGATCTCGAGGGCGCGGGAAACCTCGGCTCGGGCGCCGTTGCGATCCCCTTCGGCGTTCAGCACGGTCGCGAGAAGGTAGTGTGCCTGCGCCCAATCTGGCTTGATCTCCACCGCGCGGCGAAGCTCCGTGGCCGCTTCGGGGAGGTGCCCCCCCGCCAGGTCCATCTTCGCCTTCACAAACAAGCCTTCAGGGCTATTGGGATCGCTCTTCAGGATGGCATCCACGATTGAGCCAGCCTCTGCGATCTGCTCCTTGTTCGTGTCGCGGTAGCCCAAGTCGAGCAGGAGTTCCGCCTTGCGAAGGCGCGCCTGGGTGTCGTCCGGCGCCACCTTGAGCGCAGCGTCCACGGCATCAAGCGCGCCTTTCAGATCTCCCTTGCCGCTCCGGTACGTGGAGAGCGTGATGTACGGGGCCACCTCGTTCGGCTTCGCCTTGGTCGCCTCTTCGACCATGGCGTCGGCTTTCGCGTTGTCGCCCCGTGCGGCGTAAAAGCGCGCGAGCGCGTAAATGAGGTCGAGGTCGCCGGGGACCTTTTCCACGCCCTCTTTCAGCATCCGTTCTGCATCGGCAAAGCGATCCCGCGAGTAGTAGAAGCTCCCAAGCGTTCGATAAGCGACCGAGAGCTCTTCGAGCTTGGCTTTGGCGAGAGCCTCCTTGAAGGTCGCCTCCGTTTCGGCGTCGCGGGACTTGTCGCGGGCGAGAAAGCCTCCGAGAGCCCCAAAGGAGCCGAACGACGGTTGCGACTCGGTGAGCTTGCGCAAGAGGGGCTCGGCCGATTTCGTGTCGCCAGTCCGTACGTAGTAGTCGGCCAGGATGAGAAGCGGGCTCGCGTCGTTCGGTGCCACCTCGACGGCCTTCAGATAGGCCTCCTTGGCATCCTCGGGTTTCTTTAGAATCTCCAGGGCCTGTCCGCGCAGGACATACGCAGCCCAACGAGTTGGGTCCGCGGCGATCACGTCGTCGGCTTGCTTGAGCGCTTCCTCTTCCTCACCCGCGAGGCGCGAGATGTCGCCGTACTGAAGCTTGGCGTCGAGGTTCTTGGGATCAAGGCGCGCCGCCTCATGCAGCTCCCAGTAGCCCTCGCGGACCTTCTTGGTAGCGAGATACGACTTTGCGAGGTCCCAGTGCGCCACAGCGGAGTTGGGATCGAGCTGCAGCACGTTCTTGAACTCGATGATGGCCTCGGCGTGCTTTCCATCCTTCGCGTACTGCTCGCCGCGCGCCAGGTGGGTGGCCTTCCTTGCCTCTCTGCCCTGGCAGGCAAAGCCCGCGAGGCAAGCGAGCAGGAGAAGGAGGGCTTGGGCGCGGCCAGTCCGAACACTGCGCAAGTGGGCTACCCCGGTGATGAGCCGGGTGTAGGTACCTAATGTGTGGCCCCGATTCAAGGATGGCCGCGGAGGGCCGGATCTCGGGTCTCCCCCCCCCGATGACGGCGCCATGTCGGATGGGTAAGGCCCATCCGCGCGATCATATAGTTGAGCTTGCGGCGCGTAACCCCGAGGAGCTTCGCTGCGTCCTTCTGGACCCAACGCGTCCGCCGGAGCGCCTCTTGGACGAGGGCGCGCTCCATGGCCTCGAGGGAGAGCGTAACCCCCGAGAGGAGCCCCGCGAGCTCGCCTGAGGCTCCGGCGCGAGCCGCGAGGGGCGCGGTATCGGAGAGTCCGATGTCGGAGGCGTCGATGCGTGCGCCGTCCGCCATGAGCACGGCGCGCTCAAGGGCGTTCCGGAGCTCGCGCACGTTGCCTGGCCAGGGGTGTGCTCGGATGCGCTCCAGCGCGGCGTCCGTAAAGCCTGTTCGCGGGCGACCAAGGTCGCGCCCGAACTCCTCGAGAAAGTGGTGTGCAAGGGCAACCACGTCTTCGGGGCGCTCCCGCAGCGGTGGGAGAGGGATCGAGATCACGTTTAGCCGGAAGTAGAGGTCTTCCCGGAAGCGGCCGGCCTGAATCGCAGTCTCGAGATCCTGGTTTGTCGCCGCGACGATGCGCACGTCCGTGCGAATGGCGCGGGTCCCGCCAAGGCGTTGGAACTCCTGGTCCTGGAGGACGCGCAAGAGCTTCGCCTGCGTCGCTGGGGACATGTCGGCGATCTCATCGAGGAAGAGCGTTCCGCCATTGGCCTGTTCGAAGCGCCCAACGCGCACCCGGTCCGCGCCGGTAAAAGCGCCGCGCTCGTGACCAAAGAGCTCGGATTCGAGGAGCGTTTCTGGGAGCGCCGCACAGTTCACTTTCACGAAAGGAGCCTCTGCCCGGCGAGAGAAACCGTGGATCAGGCCGGCGATCACTTCCTTCCCGGTGCCTGTTTCTCCGGTCACAAGCACCGTGGAACGGGTCGGTGCGACCCGGCGCGCGAGTTCGACGGCCGCGCGCAGCGCAGCGCTCTCACCCACCACCTGGTCCGGGGCATAGCGTGCCACCCGCTCGGCCCGCAGGCTCGAGACCTCCCGCAAGAGACGGCCGTGGGCCACCGCCCTTGCCACGCGCGCCTCAAGCTGCTCGAGATCGAAGGGCTTTTGCACGAAGTCGAAAGCGCCAAGGCGCATGGCTTCGACCGCAGTCTCGACGCTTCCGAAGGCGGTCATGAGGACGACGCTCGTGCGCTCGTCGCGATCGCGCGCCGCCCGCAGCACTTCGACGCCATCCACCCCGGGAAGCCGCAGGTCTGTGAGAACGACGTCGTAGGGCTCCCCGCTGCGATCGCCAAGACGAGCGACGGCACGCTCGCCGCTCGTTTCCTCGTCCACGTCGCTCCAGACTTCGCGCAGCGCCCGCACGATGCCGCGGCGCAGCGCGTCGCCATCTTCCACCACAAGGACGCGTGCGTGACCGGGAGTGCGCTGCGCGCTCACCGTGGGCTCCCTGCGCGCAGACCCGCGGGCTTGGAAATCGACTTCGGCGGGGCGCTTCTCGACTCCACCTCTCCGGGATCGTCCTCGAGAGGGAGACGCACCCGAAAATGCGCCCCCGGGCCGCCCTCGGACTCGAGCGAGAGGCTCCCACCGTGGGAGGCAACGATCTTCTGGGCCATCGCGAGACCCACACCGGAGCCGCGCTCTTTGGTGGTGAAAAAGGGGTAGAAAATCTGCTCCCGCAGATCGGCGGGGACTCCCGGACCACTGTCGTCGATCGCGATCACGAGCGCGCGCTCCGGCGGTGAACACCGGGGCGTGTTGCGTCTTTGGGGCCCGATGGCCCAGGTCTCGCCCGCAAGCGCTCGATCCGCGGCCTCGCTCCTGGCTGCGAGGTGCAGGCGCCGTGCGCTTGCGGGCATGGCCTGCATGGCCTCAAGGGCGTTTACGAGGAGATTCACGAGGACGGTGCGGAGCTGCTCCGTATCCCCAAGAGCGGGTGAGAGATCGGGCTCGTACTCGCGCTCGATTGCGATAGGGCCGGGCACGCGTGCTAGCGCGGTCACGAGGGCCTCCTCGAGCAATGCCGGAGCATGAAAGCGCACATGCACGGGAGCGAGCGGCCGGACAAACTCAAGGCTTTGGGTCACCGTTGCGGTGAGCGCTCGGAGTTCACCCGTGAGCTCTGCAAGGAGGGCGAGCTCTTCGGGGCGGCCCTCGAACCGCCGGCGCAGGAGACCCGCGATCACCTCCATGCCGGCCAGCGGATTTCGAATCTCGTGGGCGAGCCCTGCTGCCATCTGGCCGAGGGCAGCCAGGCGTTCGTGGAGGCGCTCCTGCTCGCCCCTGCGCTCGACGGGTGTCAGGTCGCGGAAGAAGAGCGCCGCACCGCGGAGGACGCCCTCGGCGTCGCGCACCGCGCCGAGTGTGAATCCGATGGTGCGCGGCGAGGAAGCCCCCGAGGCTTCGAGCACAAGCTCCGCGCGGCTCGGACGCTCGTGCCCATCCAGGGCTTCGAGGAGGAGGCGGCTCACGGTCGGCTGCGCCTCGAGGGCCTCTCGGCAGTCGCGGCCGAGCGCAGCTTCGGCTGCGCCTGCCGGGCAGCCAAGGATGCGCTGTGCGCCGGCGTTTAAGGCCGCGAGCCTTCCGTGCTCATCGATCGCGACGAGCCCAGACCTCATGGAGCCGACGAGCGCGCTCGCGAAATGGGGATCAC
>DAIOWK010000046.1:0-16427 GCA_036758525.1 Myxococcota bacterium | reverse complement strand
GTCGAGCGTATCGGTCGGAGGTCGACACGAGGTGCACCATGGCGGGTTCACGGACGATCGCCGTGAGCTGTGGATGGGTGGCCTCGACGACAGCGCGATCTTCGTGTTCGACATTGCCACGGACCCTGCCCAGCCGAAGCTCGTGAAGACGATCACGACCTTCACGAAAGACAGCGGTGGCGTGGTGGGTCCCCACACCTTCTACGCGATTCCCGGCCGCATGCTGATCTCGGGCCTGTCGAATGCGCAGGACAACGGCGGCAAGACGGCGCTCGTCGAGTACAGCAATCAAGGCAAGTTCGTTCGCACGATCTGGCTGCCCGAGGCAGCGCCCTACGGATACGACGTGCGGGTGAGCGCGAACTTGAACCGCATGCTCACCTCGTCGTTCGCCGGGCGCGCGAACTACATGCGGAAGCTGCCGGACCTGATGGGCGACGCGGAGGCCATGAAGCACTTCGGGAACACGATGATCGTGTGGGACTTCCACGCGCGAAAGCCCTTGCAGACGTTCGCCGTGCCCGGGGCGCCCCTTGAGATCCGCTGGGCTCTGGCCCCGCAGCACTACTACGCGTTCTCCTCGAGCGCCCTGACCTCGAAGCTCTGGGGGATCTTCCGCAAGGACGACGGCACCTTCGAGGCACTCGAGATTGCTCCGATCGGCGATCCGTCGAAAGTCCCGCTGCCGGTGGACATCAGCCTCTCCACCGACGATCACTTTCTGTTTGTGGACTCCTTTATGGATGGCACGGTACGGGTGTTTGATGTGTCCCAGCCGCGGGCACCGGTGGTCGTGCTCGAGCAAAAGATCGGCTCGCAGGTGAATATGGTTTCGCAGTCCTGGGATGGCAGGCGCGTCTACTTCACCTCGTCCCTCCTCTCCAATTGGGACAAGACGGGCGCGGATGACGAGCAGTTCCTGAAGGCCTTCAAGTGGGACGGGAAGACGCTCACGCCTAGCTTCGCCATCGACTTCAAGGCCGCAAAGCTCGGGCGTCCCCACCAAATGAACTTCGGGAGCATCGACTTCTACCGCGGCCGGGTGGCGGCGCGGCCGTCGGCTGCCGGCCCGGAGGACGTGCCGCGGGCGTCGGAGGGCGGCTAGTGGGGCCCCGCACGGCGCGGCGTCTTCTCCCCCTTCTGACCTTGGGCCTGCTCTGTGCTTTCTCGGTGGCCCACGCCGACGCCCCACTCTTCACACCGCCGGCTCCCGGGACCTACGAGCTTCCCCCGATCCAGCACGTCGCGGACTATGAACTGCTCGATCCCCATGGTGCGCGTGTTCGGCTGCTCGGGCTTGCACCGGGGCAGGTGGCGCTGGTGTCGTTCGTCTACCAGCGCTGCAGCGACGGCTCCGCCTGTCCCGCGGCCCTCGCCACCTGGAAGCGCGTGGACGAGGCTTTGGCCGCGCGGCCCGCGCTGGCGCGCCACGTGCGCCTTGTCACCGTGAGCTTCGACCCCGAAAACGACACGCCCGAGCGCATGGCGGAGCTGGCCCGCCACCTGCGGCCACGCAGCGACTGGCGCTTCCTCACCGCGCCAAGCCAGGCGGAACTGCGGCCGGTCTTGGCGGACTATGGCCAAGACGTTCTGCCCCTCGTGGGGGCCGGCGGGGAGCGGCTCGGTCTGCTCCAGCACCTCACGAAAGCATTCCTGGTGGATGAGCGTGGGGACGTGCGCGCCATCTACGGATCGAGCTTCCTGTCCGCGCAAATCCTGCTGAACGATGCGCAAACGGTGCTCGCGGCGGAGTCGGCGGCCCGGCCCCGGACGGCGGCATTGCGGTGAGCGCTCCGCTCCGGATCGAACGAGAGCGAACCGCTGACTCCCCGCACGCACAAAGCCTCCAGCGAAAGATCGACACGTACAACATCGAAATCACCGGAAGGCACGACTGGATACCGGTCGCGTATTTCCTGCGGGACGGCAACGATGGCGTGGTCGGCGGCGGGTGGGGGACATTTGGGGAGGCTGGCTTCACGTGCGCGTGATGTGGGTCGACGCGCCGCTTCGCCGGCGCGGTCACGGCGCGCGTCTGCTCGGCGCCGCCGAAGAACTGGCGCGTGAGCGCGGCTGCATCGGCGTATTCCTCGAAACCTTCAGCTTCCAGGGTTCAAGCTGGTATCCGCGCTTCGGCTACGAGGTAGTGGCGGGACTCGACGACTATCCGCCCCCGGCCACACCTATTACATTCTGCAGAAGCGGCTGCGGCCCGCCGCGGGCGGAGGGGCGACATGAAGGTCAGGGCACCGAGCGCCGAGGAACTCAGGCGACTCGCGGCGCAGCTCGGTCTTACACCCGCGGGCGAAGAGTTCGTGTTCTGGGAACGGATGCTCGGTTCGATGAGCCTCGCCTACGGGGAGCTCGACGCGATGCCGGACGAGCTCCCGGCGTCCAAGTACCCACGCGGGCCGGTCGTGCGACCGGGTGCCGAGGACAACCCCTACAACGCCTGGTACGTGAAGACGCGCGTGCGCGGCAGCGGGCGCGGACGGCTTGCCGGAAAGACGGTGGTGCTCAAGGACAATATCTTCCTGGCCGGTGTCCCCATGATGAACGGATCGCGCACGCTCGAGGGATACGTCCCGGAGATCGATGCCACCGTCGTGACCCGCATCCTGGATGCGGGAGGGGAGATCGTCGGCAAGGCGCACTGCGAATGCCTTTGCATGTCCGGCGGCAGCCACACAAATGCGACGGGTGATGTGCACAACCCCCGCCGCCACGGCTACTCGGCGGGGGGCTCGTCGTCCGGCTGCGCGGCGCTCGTCGCGGCCGGCGAGGCCGACATGGCGATCGGAGGCGATCAGGGCGGTTCCATCCGGATGCCCGCTTCCTTCTGTGGGATCTACGGCCTGAAACCCACCCACGGCCTTGTCCCCTACACGGGAATCGTTCCTCTGGAGGTGACGCTCGATCATGCAGGGCCGATGACACGCTCGGTGCGGGACAACGCGCTCTTGCTGGAGGCCATCGCGGGCCCCGATGGCTACGACGCTCGGCAGAAGTCCCCGCTCACACACCCCTACTCCCAGCTCCTCGGGGGAGGCATTGCCGGAATGCGGATCGGTGTGGTGCGCGAGGGATTCGGCCAAGCCAACTCCGAACCCGATGTCGATGCCAAGGTCCGGGCCGCAGCGGCCCTCTTCACGAAGCTCGGCGCCGGGGTCGAGGACGTGTCGATCCCCATGCATCTTACGGCGGCCTCGATTTGCAGTGTGATCGCCCTGGCCGGCCTCGAACATATGATGGGGTCAGGCGACGGCCTCGGCTTCGGCCGTGAGGACCTGTATCTCACAAGCTACATGGATTTCCATCGGAACTGGAGACGGCGCGCGAACGAGCTGTCCGACACCGTAAAGCTTGCGCTGCTATGCGGGGCGAACGCGCGTCAACAATCGGGCCAGCACTACTACGCCAAGGCGCTAAACGTCGGCCGCAGGCTGCGGGCCGCCTACGACGCCGCCCTTGCGGACCATGATCTCCTGCTCATGCCGACGACACCGATCAAGGCAACGCCGCTGCCCGCGCGGGGAGCCTCCCGCGAGGAGATGATTCAGCGTGCCTTCGAGCACACCGCAAATACACAGCCCTTCAATGCCTCGCACCACCCCGCGCTCTCGATGCCATGTGGCATGAGCGATGGGCTCCCGGTGGGCGTGATGCTCGTCGGCCGACACTGGGATGAGCCCACGCTCTATCGTGCGGCCTTCACGTTCGAACAGGCGGAGGATTGGACCTCGCTCTAGGTGCCGCGCTTGTCCCGAGCGGACCGAGCAGTACGCGCGCGCGCAGCTCCCGGTGATCGAGCCCACAGGCACGGTCCAGCTCTTGAATCCATACCGGGAGGTCCAGGGTGCAGCGCAGGGTCTCTTCCTCGACGCCCCGCGGAGCGAGGCGCTCGGCCCAGCCTGGCCACCAGGGCGCGGCCGAAAGTGCGAGAGGCTCAAGCACGAGCAGGCGCGCGCCGCGCGCGAGCGCAGCTTCGATCCCACGCAGCAGTCGCTCGCGGGGATCGGGAGGGAGCTCGTTCACCACCCATCCCAGCACAAGGAGATCATCGGGGCCCGCACGCGGGAGCGCCGCCGGCAACGCTGCACGGCGCGTACGGGAGGTGAGGCCAAAGGCGTGCGCCGTGAGTACCGCCTCACCGAGCGCCCAGCTGGAGAGATCGATCGCGTGGAAGTGCGGCGGGACCGAGAGCAGGGTAGCCGCTGCCACGCCGGCGGCACCCGTGCCACAGCCAAGATCGTGGACGACGCGGACGTCGTTAAGGTCCTCGCCGCCCAGCCGGGCCAGGGCCTGGTGCGTCGTCAGGAAGTGGAGAGGTGCGTAGTAGGTGGCAAACGCGGCGCGCTTGCCCTCGCCCGCAATGGCGCGTGCCGCGATGCGCCCGCCTGATCGGCGCTCGACGTAGAGCGATGAGAGTGCCTGCACGCTCTTGCGCACTTCCGAAAACGTAAGCGGCGGCAGGTATCGTCCGCGTGTGGCCTCGAGCCAGGCGTCGAAGGCCGCGCGCAGCGGCCCTTCGAGGTAGGGCGTCACACGGAGCGGGATTCGCCGAGCGGCACCACCCGTGCGCCCGCCACGAAACGGTAGCGATCGGGCACGCAGGTGAGCACGATGATCTGGCACCGGCGCGCCGCCAGCGAGAGCACGATGCCCATGGCTTCGAGGCGGAGTGGATCTGTGTATCCGAGGGCGTCGTCCAGCACAATGGGAACACCGCCCTCCTCGGCCGCGCACATCGCGGATGCGAGACGCATCACAAGCGAGATCTGCTCGCGGGCGCCGCCGGACAACGCATCGAAGGGAACGGGAAGCCCGTTCAAGACGCGGGTCGCGACCCGCAGCTCCTCGTCGAGCTCCACCCGGAAGCCCGAGCCGAAGACGAGGGAGCCAAGGTCCTCGATGCGGCGGCGCAGAGGCTCCGCGTATGCCTGCCGCGCACGTACGCGCGCGGCCTGGAAGGTGTCGTGGAGAAGCTTTGCGGCGGCTGCTCGTCGGCGTAGCGCTGCGCCGTCGCGCGCCAGGCGATCGGACCGCGTACGCGCGGCGTCGAGCTTCTCCTGGAGCCCCGCCTCGCCCCGCCCCGCGAGCTCGCCCGTGAGCGCGATGGAATCGGTGCGCGCGGCCTCGAGCTCCGCACGCAGCTTGGCAAGGGCCGCAAGACCTGCCTCGGCGCGCAGCTCGATTCCTTCGGGGTCTGCCGCGCGCAAACGCAGCTCCGCCGCCGCGAGCTCCGCGGCGCGAAGCTCAGCACGCTCCGATGCCTCGTCCAGCGCCGCGGCCAGCTTTTCGTCCGGAGTCTTGGCCCGCGCACTCGCGATCGCCCGTTCTGCCTGGCACCGGGCCGCCTCGGCCACGCGCAGACGCACCTCGAGCTCTCGCCGCTTTTGGGTTCGCTCTTCGCGTCGAGCGCGAGCGGCGCGAAGTGCCTGCTCCGCGGCGCTGGCGCGCAGCTTGGCGGCGTGGAGGGCACGCTCAGCCTCCGCGTGAGCGTCCTTGGCCGTGTCGAGGTCGGGGGCAAGGGGCGGCGCGCTCCTTCGCTCGCCTGGATAGGCGGGCACCCGCCGCTGCAATCCGACAAGCTTGCCTTCGAGCTGCTCGGCCGTGAGGTCGCGGAGCTCATCGTGTTTCGCGCGCTCAAATGCGGACTTCCTGCGTAGCGCCTCGCGGCGCGCTTCGTTCGCAGCCTCCGCCTCGGCGAGATCCAAGGCTCCTGCGGCGCTTAGGAGCCGCGCAAGGCGGCTCTCCGCCTCGGCGAGCGCGTCAGCGAGCTTCGCGGCGCTGGCACCCGACGTCACGCTGAGCGCGAGCGCACCGGGCACCACCACGCACAGGGACTCGGGAACCCGCAGCACCCGCGATTCACCTCGCGCGAGGGGCTGAGCTACCCCTTCGATCTCGAGCGCCAGATCGGCCAGCGCGTGGAGCTCGAGCGTGGGAGCGCCTGCGTCCAGGCGCGCCCGCGCCTCCACCCACGCGAGCTGTGCCTGTTTGATTCTTGCGATGAGCTCGTCAGACACTCTGGTCTTCGCGAGGAGGTCTTCTGCCAGCCCGGCAGCGTCCCGTGCTGCGTCGTAGCGCTGCTTTCTCTCGCGAAGTTGCTCGAGCTCGATCTCTCCCCGCCTGAACTCGACGTCACTGCGGCGCAGCCGTTCGAGCGCTTCGGCGAGATCAAGAGAATCGCGCGCAGCGCGGTCTTCACCTTCGGCCTGTGCAAAGGTGCGCTCCACCTCCTCCAAAGCGGGCCCTGCAGAGGCGACTTCATCCACCAGGGTCCGCTCGATCTGTGACCGCTCCGCGCACTGCTTCAGGGCGTCCGCGCGTGCTGCAAGAGCGGCTTCGCACTCGCGGTGCCGTGCTTCTGCGCTTTCGGCGGTGGCGGTCAGGCGTGCGCATTCAGCACGAAGCGCCCTTAGATCGGCGAGCGTGCGCTCCGCGGCCGCGGCGCGCGGAGCGAGCTCGCGCTCCCGTGCTTCGCAGGCCGCAACCTCGCGGGCCAGCCTCGCCGCGCGCTCGACGTCCGCCTCGAAGCGGGAGCGCTCGGCTTCGAGGTCGAGAACCTCCGCCAGCGCAACGCGCTCGGATTCCGCGGCATCGCTCAGAACCTTTGCGTCTTTGCCGGACGGCGTGTGGTAGAGCAGGTATTCCGCCCGTACGCGTGCGAAGAGATCCTCCTCTCGTTCTCCAGCCGGCGTCTCCCCCGCCGCGCGGTCGAGGGCACGCGCAAGTGAGGTTTGCTGCCCGAGCTTGAGCGGTTGGATGCCGTCGCCTTGCACGATGCGAAGCGCACGCCACAGATCAAGATCCACGCTTTCGCTTAGGATCGCGAGCATCCGCTCATGCGCCTCCCGCCCGGTCAAGAGCTCGGCGCGCGGCTTGCGAATTGTGAGCTTCGTTTCGCGCTCGCGGTGGAATCGCTTGAAGTAGGTGAGCACGTAGCGCCCTGCCTCGGCCTCGAGTTCGATTTCCGTGCCCACATCTCGGTCTATGGGCTTGACCGCGCGCACCTTCTCCTTCTGGCTCGAGTCTGGTTCATCGAGCAGGAGATCGATGGCCTCGGCGAGACTCGACTTTCCCACCTCGTTCGGGCCCTGCACGATCGTCACGCCGAGCGGAGCGAACGTGACTTCGCGCTCGTCGATGCCGCGGAAGGAGCGCACACGCAGGCGCAGGAGCTTCAAGGCTTTGCCTCCGCGAGTCGCAAGAGGAGGGCGAGGGCGTCGCGGGCAGCGCCTCCCGCATCGCTCCCCACCTGCGCGGCCGCTCGCAGCGCGTCGACTCCGGCGCGGGCGAAGCCCGCGAGCTCGATCTCCTTGAAGTCATGGTCGTCGGGGACCGTCAGAAGCGCGGCGTCGCTGAGCTCCACTGCGGCCAGGAGCTCCCGGGCATGACGGAGCGCTTCGTCCAGTCGCGCGCGCAATCGCAACGAAAGCTGCCCCGTCAGGCGGAGCTTTACGATCGTGCGATCCTTCGCGTCGAGCGTGCCGAGCCACTCTTCGAGGGCGGCCACGTCCTCGGCACTCGCCAGGTCGACGCGCTCGCGCATGCTGAAACGCCATCTGCCGATATGCCGCGACACGACCCGGGCGCCGTCCGGTCCCAGCTCGACCACGAGGACGTTTCCCGGGTCGACCTCATCATAGTCCGTGGGCTCCGGCGTGCCGGCATACCAGATTCGGCCGCTCGTCCCGACGCTCGTCGTCGAGTGGCGGTCTCCAAGGGCGAGGTAGTGGAGCCGACTCTCTGCGATCGCACGCTCAACGCCTGCGATATCAATCTGGGAGGGGTCGTCGCGAGAGCCTGAGAACTCTGCAATGCCTCCGTGACCAACACAGATCCGCACGAGACCGGGCGGGCAGGGCGGGAGCTCCCGGACCAGCTCGCCGACCAGGTCTCGGAGGGGACGCTTGGTCCTCCACGGGGCTCCGATCAGCTCGAGACCGGGGCGCAGAGTGAGGGGTTCTCCCCCTTCGAGCACGATCACGTGAGCGGGACGATGGTCTAGGAACGCGCGCGAACGGTAGACCGAACCGGCGTCGAGGGGATCGTGGTTGCCTGGCAACAGGAGAACCGGTACGGGCGCCTCGGCAAGAGCGTCCAGTGCCCGCGCCACCGTGCGGCGATCGACCTGATTCGACTCGAAGACGTCCCCACAGACGACGATTGCCTCACAGCTTTCTTCTTGCGCGACACGGCAGAGCGCTCGGATGGCCTCGAATCGAGCCTGGGTGAATTTGGGCTGAGCGTCGTCCTCGGACAGAAAGTGGCGGGTCATGCCGAGCTGCCAATCCGCGGTGTGCAGGATGCGCGCAGCGCGGGGGGAGTGGGGTGTAGCCGCCATAGGGAATGAATCCTAGCGGCGGGGCGTGACGGATGCGGTCACGACCTGCGCTCTGGCGATGGGGAAGCCCCGGCACACATCGTAAATCACGCTAAGGGTTTCGCCCGAGCCGTCCGCTAGGAGAAGGGATGCGTCGCTCCCGCTACACGCGCGTTCGTCCCACGCCGACCGAGCCTGTGCTCGTGCAGCTCATGGGTCCGCGCTTTCTCGAGCCCCTGCACGCCCGGGATATCAGCCGCAGCGGAGTCGCCGTATGGACAGCCTGCCCCATCGCCGAGTGCTCGGTGGATGCCCATGTGCGGTTCGTGCTCCGGATTCCCGGTGGGCGCCCCGTGATCGCGCTGGGCGAGGTGCGGCACCACAGCGAACAACTCGACAAGGAGTTCTTCGGTGTCGAGTTCGTGGAGCTCGCCGATCACCACCGAGCGCAGATCGAGGCCTACATCGAGCGGCGTCTGCGCGAGGAGCACGCTCCCCGAGATCTTGTCTCCCGCGTCGGGCGCCGTCCCTCTCCGGCCTAGGAGAAAGCTAGGCCAGTTTGCGGGCCAGCTCCGCGGCGCGGTCCAGGATCGGCAGCACCACATCCGGCCCGGCCGAAGGCAGTCCGAACACGATCCGGTGGAACCCCTGCTCGATCCATCGCACCGCCGCTTCTTCCTTGGGGGGCGCGCTGAAGACAGTCAGGTTCAGGGATTCGAACTTGCGACCAGCACGGGCCGCGGCTTCGCGCAATCGAGCCAGTCCTTTGGACGCATCGCCACGCACCGCGATTGGCATCCAGCCGTCGCAATACTCGACCACGCGCTCGGCCGCCCACTTCGAGTCGGCGCCCAGTAGAATGGGTGGACCGTTCTTTTGCACGGGCTTCGGCCACGACCAGATCGGATCAAAGTTCACGTACTCGCCGTGAAACTCAGCATTTTCCTGCGTCCAGATCGCTCGCAAAGCGAGGACCTTCTCGCGCAAGATCTTCCAGCGCTGCGTGAACTTTGCCCCATGGTTCTCCATCTCTTCGGCATTCCAGCCGCCCCCGATCCCGAGGATGACCCGGCCCTGGGAGATCGTGTCGAGTGAGGCCACCTCTTTGGCGAGGGTAATGGGGTCGCGCTCAATGATGAGGCAGATCCCGGTTGCGAGCTTGAGGCGCGTGGTCACAGCAGCGGCCGCGCCCAGTGCGACGAAGGGATCGTGGGTGTGCCAGTACTCCTTGGGAAGCTCGGCTCCTCCCGGCCACGGCGTTCGCCGGCTCGCCGGAATGTGCGTGTGCTCGGGAAAGAAGAGGGACTCGAAGCCGCGCTCCTCCGCGGCGCGGGCGAGAGGAACGGGTTGGATCGCGTAGTCCGTCGGAAACATGCACACGCCGAAGTCCGTCATCATGATACCTCCTGGGAGCAGAGTATCATGCGCCTGACCGCACCGATGGAGGACCCGATGGCTTTCGAGACGCTTCGCACCGAGATCACCGACCGCGTACTCACGCTCACGCTCTCCAGGCCTGATCGCCTCAATGCCTTCACCACCCAGATGCAGCACGAGCTGATCGCGGCATTCGACGAGATCGATGCGAACGACGACGTGCGAGCAGTGATCGTCACGGGAGAAGGGCGCGCCTTCTGCGCGGGGGCTGATCTCGGCAGCGGTGGGAGTACTTTCGATGCGAGCGGACAAGAGCGGCTGGAGGATCACCGCGATGGCGGTGGCCAGGTGACGCTGCGGATCTTTGAGTCCAAGAAGCCAGTGATTGCGGCGATCAACGGGCCGGCGGTCGGGGTGGGAATCACCATGACCCTGCCCATGGACGTCCGTCTCGCGAGCCAGAGCGCGAAAATGGGTTTTGTCTTCGCGCGCCGCGGGATCGTCCCCGAGGCAGCATCGAGCTGGTTCTTGCCGCGCGTTGTCGGCATCAGCCAAGCCATGGAGTGGGTGGCTACCGGGCGAATCTTCTCCGCCGACGAAGCGCTTGCCGGCCGCCTTGTCTCGCGAGTCCTTCCTGCCGCCGAGTTGCTGCCCGCTGCGCGTGCGCTCGGACGAGAGATCGCGGACAACACGAGCGCAGTGTCGGTCGCGCTCGCGCGGCAGATGCTCTGGCGCATGCTGGGAGCGGATCATCCCCACGCAGCCCACCTCGTCGACTCCAAGGCGATCTTCTCCATGGGACGATCGGCAGATGCGTACGAGGGCGTACAAAGCTTCCTTGAGAAGCGTCTCCCGCAGTTCAAGTTGCGCGTCTCCAAGGACATGCCCGCCTTCTATCCGTGGTGGAAAGATCCATCTTCCCGCGGGTAAACGGGGTCCAGAGCGACACCGCGGACTCTCGGAGCTGCCGGTCTGTTGCCTGTGAAACCCCGCAAATGGGGACTTACGCCAACAAGTTGCGCGTCGCGGCCGCAATAATGTGACGGGTGTCACGGATTGGGATCGCGTCCTTCCGTACCGTCTTGGTGGGTCCACTGTTTGGGGGAAGGCATATGCGGCGTGGCGCTCGCCTTTTGTTGGTTGCCAGCCTCCTGCTCGGCCTCCCGGCATGCTCGACGCTTCGCTTAGGTCGACCGATCGGAGTGGAGGAGCGGGGTCGCGCCGCCCAGATTCAAACGATCCTTGCGGACCGCGCGTCTAGCGTCGACCCGCGTGCGCGCCTCGCGATTGCTGACGTGCTGATGTCTGCGGAGCGAGAGCACGGTCTCGATGCGCTCTTGGCCCTTGCGGTCATGGAGCAGGAGAGCGGCTTCCGTCCGAACGCTGTGTCGTCGCAAGGTGCGCTCGGCCTGATGCAGATTGATCCTTTGGTGGGCCGCAGTGTGGCGGGGGAGCTCGGCATCCCCTGGAAGAACCGAACGACGCTCTTTGACCCGGTGACGAACGTGCGCATCGGGGTCAGCTACCTCGTGGAAATGCTCGGCCGGTTCGGCAAGCGTGAGCTGGCGCTCACTGCCTACAACATGGGGCCGAACCGCTTGGACGAGCTCCTCGCCTCCGGAGAGAAGCCTCAGTACAGCTTCTCGAAGAGCGTGCTCGCAAGGCGCGCGCGCCTCCAACGCATCCAGGCCGACCCGGTGGTGGTCGCGGGATTCTGAGCCTGCTGCCCGCTTGGGCGGGGTAAGATAGGGCTGTGGAGTTCCTGCGTCTCCTATGCACCTGCGTGGTTCGGGAGCGCTGTCCCTGCTGCGGCTCGGGTCCCCTGTTCGCGGGTGTTCTGCGCTTTCACCCCGCGTGCGGCGCCTGCGGTCTCGAAATCGAGCAGTGGCGGGGCGAGTGGATTACCCCCACCTACATTGCGGGCAGCGTAGGGATGGTGGCCGGGTTTGGTCTGATGGCCGTCCTGTATCTCACCGGGCGGGGACTCGACGGCCCCGTGCCGCTCGAAGTCGTGGTGGGAGGCGTGGCGGCGCTAACGGCCGGCGCGTCGTTGCGACCTTCAAAGTCCTTTTGGGTGGCTTTCCTCTATTGGATCGGGGCCCTGGAGGTGTCCGCAGAAACCCGGGCCTGCCTGCGCTGGGTGCCCTCCGAGAGTCCTGAGGCGGATTTTGCGGGACGCGCGGCTGCGGCCGACCGCCGTGCACGCAGTGTTCGCCCTCCCCAGGAGAGCCCTCGAGCGGCTTCTTCGCTTCACCGATTCGTATCGCTCCGCGAGAGCCTCTTTCCGCGGCCCTTCCGTCCGTGGTTGCGGAAGCCCAAACCTCCCGCGGGCAAAGCCAGATCCAGCGCTCCGGGAGATCGCGTCTCGGGTAGCGTCCCCCCTCCCTGAGAGTCTCGAGATCGACTGTCCGCGTGGTAAGGTCCCGTGACGCCACTCGGCAGGCGCGGGAGACAAGAGGCACGGTGACGGTCGTCGAAACACGCTCGGGGCGAGTCCAGGGAACCCAAACTGATGGCATCGAGATCTTTCGGGGCATTCCCTACGCGCGCGCACCGGTAGGCAGGCTGCGGCTGCGCCCACCGCTTCCCCCCGAAGGTTGGACTGGGATCCGAGAAGCGACGCGACCCGGCCCCTGTGCCCCGCAAAACGGCAGCATGGTGGGGGCACTTCTCGGCCTCCCGGCGACTGAGGCGAGCGAGGACTGTCTCACCCTGAACGTATGGACTCCGGCCGCAGGAGATGGGAAACGGCGGCCGGTGCTCGTCTGGATCCACGGCGGTGGTTTCGTCTTCGGCTCAGGCTCGCAGGCGCCCTACGACGGCGCTCGGCTTGCAGCCCTGGGCGACGTCGTCGTCGTTACCCTCAACTACCGGCTGGGTGCGCTGGGCTTTCTCGCGCTCCCGGAGCTTGCGGACGAGGAGGGCGGAGTCTGCGGCAACTTCGGCCTTCTCGACCAAATCACTGCCCTGCGATGGGTGCGTGACCATGCGGCGGTCTTCGGCGGCGATCCCGATCAGGTGACCATCTTCGGCGAGTCGGCGGGCGGGATGAGCGTGGGAACCCTGCTCGGAACCCCCGCCGCGCGCGGTCTGTTCCGCGGCGCCATCGCCCAAAGCGGCGCCGCGCACAACGTCTCAACCCCTGAACAGGGTGAGCGCGTGGCCCATGCGCTCATGAAAGAGCTCGGTCTCTCGCTCACGGATGTCGAGTCCCTGCGCGCGGTGCCGGTGTCCGCGATTCTGTCCGCGCAGCAGCAAGTTATCGGGAGCCTCTTGGGGAGTGGAGGGGGCCTCCCGTTCCAGCCGGTGGTTGACGGTCGCGTGCTCCCGCGCCAACCGCTCGAGGCGATTGCCGACGGCGAAGCGTCGGGCGTCTCGCTCCTCATCGGGACGAACCGAGATGAATGGAGGCTCTTCGCTCTCGCGGATGCCAAACTGAGGACCCTGGACGAGGCCCGGCTCCTGCGCCGCCTCGAGCGCGCGGTGCCAGGTCGCGACGCCCAGGGGCGCTTGCACGCCGAGCGTGCGTTGGAAGTCTACCGGCGGGCGTGCAGCGCTGTGCAGGAGACGTCGCCGATCGCGCTGTGGAATGCGATTGAAGGCGACCGGGTATTCGGCATACCGGCGGCCCGGCTGGCCGACGCCCAGAGCGCGCACGC
Source organism: Myxococcota bacterium (assembly GCA_036758525.1). Taxonomy (GTDB): domain Bacteria; phylum Myxococcota_A; class UBA9160; order UBA9160; family UBA9160; genus UBA9160. The sequence continues at coordinate 3,062 of DAIOWK010000046.1, read as the reverse complement.
TCCGGGTGTCTATCGCTACCTCTTTACCTGGGAGTCCCCCGCCTTGGGCGGGGTGCTCGGTGCCTGCCACGGCCTCGATGTTCCCTTCGTTTTCGGTACCGCCTTGCTGCCTGCCCTGCGTGCCTTCGTGGGGGAGGGTCCTGAAGTCGCGCAGCTGTGCGCCCGCATTCAAGGTGCCTGGATTGCCTTTGCCCATGGCGGAAGACCCGCGCATGAAGCGCTTCCCCACTGGCCGCGCTATGACCCGGTGCTTCGGACGACCCTCCTCCTCGGCGGCGCGTGCTCCCTCGCAAAGGCGCCCGGCGACGAGGAGTTGCAGTTCTGGGACGGGTTGGTGTGAGCGTTCGCTAGCCGGAAGCGAGCGGGAGCGAGACCGTGAAAAGGCTGCCGCGCTCGCCCGACTCGACGTGAATCGTCCCGCGATGCTGGCTCACGATCCGATCGGAGATCGCCAAGCCCAGCCCGGTGCCCTTGCCCGACTCCTTGGTCGTGAAAAACGGATCGAAAATCTTCGGCATCGCCTCGGGTGCGATGCCGCTCCCGGTGTCTCGGACGCGCAGCAACACGCGACCCGCCTCGAGCGCCGTCGAGACCACGACTTCGTTGTCCGAGGGCGCACCCTCTGGAATGGCGTGGAGCGCATTCAAGGCGAGGTTCAAGACCACCTGGCCGAGGAGGCCCGCATCGCCGGTCACCGGCGGCACCGGTGCAAGTTCCGCCCGAAGCTGTGCGCGGAAGCGGGCCTCTTGTTGCAGGATGGGGAGCACCTGACTTACCACCCGACACAGGTCCACGCGCTCAATTCGTCCTTCGCTCTGGCGTGTCACCTGGAGCAGGTTCGACACGATGTCTCGGACTCGCGCGGTACCTTCCCGACATTCGGCCATGATTTCTTCCACGTCCGAGGCCTGTTCTGGCTTTCGCCATAGCTCCGCAAGCCGATTCAGATTCGAGGTCACGAAGGCCATGGGGTTGTTGATTTCGTGGGCGATGCCCGCGGCGAGCGTACCGATTGCGGCCATCTTTTCACCTTGGGCAAGCTGCAGGTCCTTCTGTCGCAGCTCGGCCGTTCGCTCCTCGACGAGTTGGTGAAGGTTTGAAGCCAAATGCTCCGCTTCGTCCATCGATTGGACGAGGCGGCCCACCAGCACGCCGGAGATCACGATCACGATGCCGAGATACCCGAAGGTGAGGAGGTAGGGCGCATCGTAGAGCCCCGCCACCACGGCACAGTCGCTGAACCCGACGCTCAACCAGAGGATCAGCACGGCGAGGACCGGTTTCACGCTGAGGTCAGGACGAGAGAGATTCTGGACATAGAGCGCGATCACATAGAGGAAGAAACCGATCAGGCATACGATGGCGAGGTTTCCATAGACACTGATCTGCGACTCGGTGAACGCCCTGCTGAAGCGGCCGGCGTGGTGGACGACCGGTGTACCGCTGAAGAACCACGGTGTGAAGAGCGCGAACATGACGTAGAGCGGGGCAAAGATCGCGGCCATGCGTACCAGGAGGGGGCGTTCGAGGTTCATGTAGGCGAGGCTGAATTTCGTAAAGCTGACCATCACTGCCGCAAAGAACGCGATCTGCAGGCCCTGGTAGGAGGCGCCCTCGCTCGCGGTCTGTGTCCCATAGAAGGCGGGGCCGCTCAGAGCAAAACCCGCAACGGCGAAGGCCATGACTGCGAACCAGAAGTGCTCGTCTGCGCTGCGGCGCATCACGAAGATCGAGCCGTGGAAGAGCGCCGTGTAGAGTGCGACGATCGCGGTGCCGAGGCCGGCCGCCGTGGTAAAATCCATCTCATCTCTTATCGCGTGCCCGCCCGGCCGCTTGAACCGCGGGCAGCAAGCCGAACCGCCTCGCGGAGCCCGGCGCGGGGTCGCGTTATGATGCACGCGATGTTGCTTCTGGCACTCGCCCTGGCCGTCGCTGCCAGCTACGCCCTGAGCCGGATCTTCCTCGGCTACCCCCGCCCCGCGTCGAGGCCCGTCTGGCTCTCCCGGCGTGAGCTGGCTGTGGTCGATGCCGCCGCGGAGACCCTTTTCCCTTTGGGCGGTGCGATTCCTCTGTCCGGTCGCGAGGCGCAGATCCCCGCCTTTGTGGATTCCTATGTGGCGGCGGTCCCGCGGAACCTGCGGATCCTCATGCGAATGCTCTTGTTTTTGGTCGAGCACGCAACCGTGTTCTTTCCTGCGTCGGGAGGTCTCCTCGGCGGCGGTATGCGGCGCTTCTCCAGCCTCTCGCCGGAGCAGAGAGTCGCCGCTCTTACGGGTTGGGAGCACAGCTCGCTCTTCGCCCGGCGCCTGGTCTTCACGAGCCTGCGCGCGATCCTCACAATGGGCTACCTATCCTCGCCCGGCGTGCTGCGCGCTCTCGGCCTCGCGCCGCGTGAAATTCCAACGCCGATTTGTGAAGCGGACCTGCTTTACCCGCGCGTCGGCGCTCTGCCCTCCACGATCGCTCTCCGTGCCGCCGACCTAACGCCTCCGAGTGACGGGACCCCGCTCGGCCCCAGGGGTCCGCTGCGCGCCGACTACGCCGAGGGTGTGGAGCCGTGATGCTGCCCCCGGGCGAGATCCGCGTCTTTGCGCAATACGGCGAAGACTTTCGCGAGGAAGCGGACGTCGCCGTCGTGGGCTCGGGCCCCGGCGGAGCCGTCGTTGCAAAGGAGCTCGCCGAGGCCGGGAAGCGGGTGGTGCTGCTGGAGGAGGGGCCGCCTCTTACCCCGCAGGACTACGAGTGGGAGGGCGCACGTTCGATGACCCGAACGCTCCGGGAAGGAGGCCTGCGCGCCACACGGGGCTACGTGATGCCCACCATGCAAGCGATCTGTTTGGGGGGTGGCTCGCTCGTGAACTCTGCAATCTGTCCGCGTGCGCCGGATTTCACTCTCGAGCGTTGGTGCACGCAGTTCGCGCTTGCCCACACGACGCTTGCGGGGCTGAGCCCTCACTACGAGTCCGTCGAGAAGTTCCTCGGGATCGCGCCGACCCCTGAGAATGTACAAGGCGCGCGCAATCTGCTCTTCAAGCGAGGCTGCGATGCCCTCGGCTACTCGA
>DAIOWK010000045.1:0-16726 GCA_036758525.1 Myxococcota bacterium | reverse complement strand
GCTTCTCGGAGCTCGGGTCCGATGAGCCCTTCGTTGCGGGAAGACTCTCGCTCACGATGCGCGAGCGTCCCCGGCCGGATACCGCGTCACACGACTTCGAGCAGACCATGCGCCACGAACACGGCTTTGAGTTCGAGGTGGTGGCGGGGAGGCTCAAGCTCGGGAGATTCGGAGCGGCCGACGACCCGCCGAAGGAGATCGATTTTTCCCACGGCAAGGCCAAGCTCCGCCTGGTGGAACCAGGAAGCGACGCCGCCCGGCTGCTCTCGGAGTTTCAAGGCCTGCCCGGGTTCACGCTCGAGCTCACTTCGCCAGACGGCACTCACGTCATGTTCTATCTCGCCCGCGTCTCGGAGCGTTAGTTGTACGAGTTCGTCGGCGGCGTGCGCTGGCGACTCCGGGAGGGGCTTAGCGCACAAGAAACGAGCCCCCTCCTCGGCAGGGCTCTCGAAGCGCTTGCGAGAGGCGATGCGCGCAGCACAAAGAGCGGCCGGCGCAAAACGCTCTACCCGCTCTCTCTGCGAGGTGGCGACGCTCCCGACTTTCTGCTGAGGTGCAACCGCTATCCCTGGCACGTCGCGCTGCGGCGGCTTGGGCGGCCGTCTCACTCCGCGCACGAGCTCGACATGGCCGAGCGGCTCCACGCGCGAGGGCTTCCTCTTCCGCTTCCTCTTGCAGCGGGCGAACGTCGCCGCGGACCGCTCCTCAGGACATGCTATCTCCTGATTCCGATCGTCGACGGTGCTGCTGACGTCCTCCATCTGGCACGGGAGGGAGGGCTCCCTCCAGCAGCACGAAGCAAGCTCGCGACAGCCCTTGGCGACCTCTCGCGGCGCGCGCACGATGCGGGACTCTTCCAAGATGATTTCGCACCCAATAACTTTCTTGTCCGTCGCGCGGCGCCGGGCAAGCCGATGCTGATCGATTTCGAGCGCGCGCGCCTGCAACGGCACGTCGATGTCGAAGCGCGCGGTTGGATGCTTGCAAAGCTCGACCGTGCCCTTCCCTTCATTTCAAACACAGACCGCTTGCGGTTTCTCTTGGCTTACACGGGGCATCAGCGCGAGGAGGCGCGCCTGTGGTGGCGAAGGTTGGAGAGTGTCGCCCATCGACTCTTGCTTCGGGACCGAAAGCGTCTCGGGCGCCTTACGACGCGCGATGGACCGCGCTTCTGTCGCGTTCGTGAGGGCACCTGGAAGGGCTGGGCACAGCGCGAGGTCGCGCTGCCCGTCGTGCGCGCACTCGTGGCGGACCTCCCGGAGGGCCTTCGGGAAGGCGCAACGGTCGTCTACCCCGGAGTCTCCGCCCGGGAGGCCAGGGCGCTCTGGGTGATGGCCAACCTTCTCGCGAGGCGCGCCCTTGGCCCCCCTCCCCTCGCCCTCCTCCACCGCCACGGGGAGGCGCGGCTCTTGCTCGAAGCCCTCCCCTTTACGCCCACGCCCGATGAAGGGGCGGCGGGGATTCGAGGCCTTCGCAGGCGGTTGGCCGCCTTGGGCGAGCCCCCCGGCGACCTCGCGCCCTCCAGCGTCCTCTGGGCGCGTGACCCAAGGGGCCGTCCCACGGCGCTCCTCCGCGGGCCCCGCGGCTTTCACCTGCGGGTTTCAGTCTCCAAGAGCCTCTTCCGATAAACGGGCCGATGGGAACGCGAGACGATGGCGCGCCGATCCTTTCGGCGATGGCCGGGGAGCCAGAGGTCCGCGAGCGGCTCGAAGCCTTCGTGCTCGGGCTCGGGGAGCGCGTGGACCAGTTGCAAGATCTTGAGAGCCAGCGTGATTGGAAGGGGCTCGAAGGGGACGTGCGCCGGCTTGGCGAGGAGTCTTTGGCGCTCGGATTCGAACCTCTACGCGAGGCGGCGGAGGCCGTGCAGCACGCCTCCGTTCTCGCCCAAGGGAGGCATCCCTCGCGTGCGGACGCGGCCGTCCGCGAAGCGCTCCTCTCGCTCACCGACGTGGCTCGCAGGGTTCGCCTGGGCCATCGTGGAGCCATGCCGTAGGCCAGAGCCGCCCTCCAGACGAGCGCCCCGGTGGTGTCACTGCTGAATGGATCTAACGGCAGCGCGGCGATCGCGAGCGCTACTCACTGATACGCTCGGCGTCCCCCCGGTCGGCCCCACTTCCACGCGTGTACTTGACTTGCCACGCTTGATGCGTTGAGAGCCAGCGAACCTCTACGTCCTCTACCCGTCGGCACTTCAGAGGAAGTACCAGAGGTCGAGGATGCGGCCATCGAAGTCGTGGAGGCGGCCCGAGCCCAAGGCAACCAGCAGGAAGAGCGAGCCATTGGTGACGGCGTGGACGAGTACGAGGGACCCAATGTGCTTGCGCCGGTAGAGCCAGAGATTCCAGAGCAGCCCGGTCGCCGCGGCAACCGGATACTCCCATGGAAGGTGAGAGATGGTAAAAGCCAACCCAGTCCCAAGGAAGCTCCGCCAGCGAAAGCGGGCCATCGGTACGTCCCGGAAGTCCTCGCTGGTATCGAACACATCGAGATAGCGGATCAGAAAGCTGCGAATAAAGAGTTCCTCCATGAATGGCGTTACCGCTGCGAATCCCGCGAAACGAAGCGCCACAAAGGCTGGTGCGAACGACGTCCCGAGGGCGTAGGGATTGAAGGCCTCCTGGGGATCGGGCCGCGGGAGCGAAGGAAAGACGACGTACGGCGCGACCCAGAGTACGGTCGTCGCGAGGCCCATGAGGACGTCTTGAACGACGCCGTAAAGCGTCGGGCGCCAACCCTTGAGCTCCGGGTAGTCACCCCGAAGGAAAAAGAAGAGGAGAAGGGCCGCCGTGAGGACGACCCGGAAGATGCGAAGATACGGGGCGATGTCGTGCGGCATCCGAGCCTGCACTTCGCCCAACAAGAGGAACGACGCGTAGGGCAACACGTAGGGGCCCCAGCCAGTGCCTCGTCCCTCTCCCTTCACGCTCGGTAGTCGCCTCCATGGAGCCGCCCCTTACGCGACCGTGGCGGTGTAGCACGGCCTCGCCGCATCGGCTTCCGGACGAAGGGCGAAGCGGGGAGACCGACACGAACGCCGTGGCCTTGCGACGGGCACTCGCAGACGCCCGGCTAGCGGAGTTCCTTGTAGTGCCGGATCAGCTCATTCGTGGAAGAGTCGTGGGTGGTCACACGCTCGGCGCCGCCAAGCTCGGGAAGAATCTTCTTCGCGAGCTGCTTGCCGAGCTCGACCCCCCATTGATCAAAGGAGTTGATGCCCCAAATCACACCCTGCACGAAGATCTTGTGCTCATACATCGCGATCAGTTGGCCAAGGGTCCGAGGGGTGAGCTGCTGGAAGAGGATGCTGTTGGTCGGACGGTTCCCTTCGAAGCGCTTGTGCGGGAGCAGCCGCCCAATCATCTCCCCGGGGACTCCCTGCGCCGCGAGTTCGGAACGGACCTCTTCGTCGTTCTTCCCACGCATCAGTGCCTCGGTCTGCGCAAAGAAGTTCGAGAGCAGGATCTCGTGGTGCTCCCCGATCGGGTTGTGGGTTCGGGCGGGTGCCAGAAAGTCGCAGGGGATGAGCTTCGTACCCTGGTGAATCAGCTGGTAAAAGGCGTGCTGTCCGTTTGTGCCGGGCTCGCCCCAGAGGACGGGACCCGTCGAGACGTCCACCGGCTGCCCTTCGCGGGTCACGCTCTTGCCGTTGCTCTCCATGTCGCCCTGCTGAAAGTAGGCGGGGAAGCGATGCATGTATTGGTCGTAGGGCAGGATGGCGACGGTCTGCGCCCCGAAGAAGTTGTTGTACCAGATGCCAATCAGGGCCAGTGTTGTCGGGAGGTTTAGCTCGAGGGGAGTCGTGCGGAAGTGTTCGTCCATCTCGTGCGCGCCGTCGAGCAACTCCTCGAAGTGCGCAAAGCCAACCGAGAGCACGATGGACAGGCCGATCGCCGACCACAGCGAATAGCGTCCACCCACCCAATCCCAGAACTCAAACATGTTCTTGGGATCGATCCCGAACTTGCGGACCTCCCCCTCGTTGGTCGAGACGGCGACAAAATGGCGCGCCACCTGCGCCTCGCTCTGCGCTGCTTTGAGCAGCCACGCCTTGGCGGTGTGGGCATTGGTGAGGGTCTCTTGCGTCGTGAAGGTCTTCGAGGCGACGATGAAGAGGGTCGTCTCCGGCCGGCATCTTCGCAGGGTTTCGACCATCTGCGTGCCATCGATATTCGACACGAAATGCATCGTCAGATCGCGCTTCGCGTAGGGTTTCAGGGCCTCGGTCACCATGACCGGGCCCAGATCCGATCCGCCGATCCCGATGTTGACGATGTCCCGAATCGGCTCTCCCGTGAACCCTCGCCAATCTCCGGACCGGACGGACTCACTGAAGTCGCGCATGTGCGCGAGAACCGCGTTCACGCCGGGCATCACGTCACTGCCGTCCACAAGGATCGGGCGGTTGGAGCGGTTTCGGAGCGCGACGTGGAGCACCGCGCGGTTCTCCGTGACGTTGATCTTTTCGCCGCGAAACATGCGCTCTGTCCAGCCCCGGACGTCGGCTTCCACCGCCAACGCCCGCAAAAGGCGCATCGTTTCCTCTGTAATCCGGTTCTTCGAGTAGTCGAGCAGGATATCCTGAAAGCGCAGCGAGAAGCGCTGAAAGCGCTGGGGATCCTGCGCAAACAGGCCCCGCATCTGGACATGAGCAATGCGCGCGTGGTGATCGGCGAGCGCGCGCCAGGCAGTCGAACTAGAGAGTGCGGTCACGCTGCCCTCCTCCGAGCTCAAGTCTAGGCGGAAATCGAGTAAGCTCGCTAGCACCATCTGTGCCATCGCGCACCGGGGAGGAAACCGTCATGATCGTGCTTTTCGAGCATCCGCTTTCACCGTACGCACAGAAGTGCAAGATTGCGTTGCGGGAAAAGGGGATCCCCTTCGAAGCCCGTCTTCCGATCGGGATCGGGAGCGGGGTTGCCGCCGACCCTGGTTTCGTCGAAGCGAGTCCCCGGGGTGAAGTACCGGCACTCATCGACGGTGATGTCCAGATTTTCGACTCGACCATCATCCTCGAGTACATCGAAGAACGCTGGCCCTCCCCGCCGCTTCTCCCGGATCCGCCCAAGGAGAGGGCACGCGTGCGCATCTTAGAGGACGTGATGGACACCCACTATGAGCCGATCAACTGGGGGCTCGGGGAAATCCACTTCTTCGGCCGCGCGCGGGGCGAACTCGCCCGCAAAATCACGGCCCGAGCCGGACAGCAGGTGGAAACCTGGCACCGCTGGCTTGAGCGGCAGCTCGGACCCAAGCCCTGGTTTGGCGGTGACCATTTCGGCTGGGGCGACCTCGTGGTTGTGCCCTACCTGAACGGCTCGCGCGGGTTCGGCCTTGCCCCGAAGCCAGAGAGTCGTCTGTCCACCTGGCTTGAACGCGTGAACCAGAGGCCAAGCGTCGCGGCCACCGCCCAGGAGGCGGCGGCGGTGATTGCGGGGATGCAGGACGTCTCGAAGCTCGTCGAGCGGGGACTCTTTAGGCGCGAATATCGCGACCATCGCCTCGAGTGGATGATCCGCAGCGGTGGCCTCGAGATCGTTCTCGATGGTCTCGCTCGGGACAATATCCGGTTCTCGCGTGAGTTTGACTAAGCCGCAAGGGGCCGGGGACAGGATCCCAGAGCGACCATCGAATGCCCGCGGCGCAGGTCACAAGCTCGACGGCCGGGAAGCTTCCGCTCGCGACCGGGGCCCTTTGGACCGTTATCCTGCGCGCGCCGAATCGACGGCCAACGGGGAGATGACGGTGAACATTCCCGAAATGAAGGTTCTCGTGACAGGCGGAGGCTCTGGCCTTGGCCGCGAGTTCACCCTCGCCCTGGCCCAGCTTGGCGCCGCTGTGGCTTTCTGCGATCTCGGCGAGGCGGCGATCGCTGAGACCGAGTCGCTTGCCAGCGGTCTTCCGGGCAGGGTCGTTGGATTTAAGGCGAACGTCGCCGTCGAGGCAGAAGTCTCAAAACTCATCCACGACGCCCACGCCGCCCTCGGCGGCCTCAATGGACTCATCAACAATGCGGGCATCTTCCGCGACGCCCTGCTCGTCAAACAAGACCGAAAGTCTGGCGCGCTGCAGCGAATGTCGCTGGACTACTGGAATGCCGTAATCCAGGTAGACCTGACCGGACCCTTTCTGTGCGCCCGAGAGTTCGCGGCCAAGGTGATCGAGACAGGCGGCGGACCTGCGGTGATCGTGAATATCTCCTCCGCTTCGCGCCACGGAACGCGCGGGCAATCGAACTACTCCGCTGCCAAGGCGGGGCTCGTGGCGGGATACTGTGGGCGGAGGAGCTTGCGCCCTACGGAATCCGCACGGGTGCGGTTGCTCCGGGCTTTATCGACACGCCGATCTTGCGCGGCATGCGACCCGAGGTGCTAGAGGCCGCGCTTCAAGCGGTGCCGCTCCGACGACCGGGCAAGGCGAGCGAGATCTTCCAGGCCGTGAAGTTCATCCTCGAGTGCGACTACTTTACGGGGCGGTGTGTGGACGTCGACGGCGGCATTCGGACCTAGAGAAGCCTTCGCCAAGGTCCGAGGGGGGCTCTCAGCGGGCCGGCTCGTGCCGCGTCTTCGCCCGGATGACTTCCCGGATCTCGGGCAGCGCAGCGCGCGCCGCAGCCTCTCCCGCCTCGATGAGCCGCTTCTTTTGAGAGAAATCGTCAAATGCGACATCGCCCACCTCGGGGCGGATTACGATGTCTGCCTCGCGAGAGCGCAGATCGCCGATGAGGGACGCCATGATCGTGACGGCTCGGTACGCGATCACGAGCGGATTGGTCGGCGTCTCCTGCGGGATGTCGGGCGGGATCGCTACGGCGATCACCACTTCGGCGCCGAGTTGGCGGGCGGCATCGGCCGGCACGGGGTCGACGACGCAACCGTCCACATAGGTCTTGCCGTCGATCGTGACCGGAACGAAGACGCCGGGAATCGCGGCCGAGGCGTGGACCACGGGCGCTACCGGTCCGTGGCTGAAGATCATGGGCTGGCCGGTTCGCAAGTCGACCGCCACTGCCGCAAACGGCAGCGCCATATGCTCGATCGTTTGGTTGCGAAGGCGCGTACGCAGGAACTCCTCCAAGAGCTCCCCTTTGATGAGGCCACCGGACAGCACGGAGGAGAGCGCGTAGTCGAAGATGTCCGCCTCGTGAAGCGCGACCGCGTGAAACTCCGCGTCGAGGACTCGGCCTGTATCCGCGTAGAGCGCGCCGACGAGTGCACCGACGGAAGTGCCGGCGACGGCAGCCACGGGGATGCGCTCTTGCTCGAGGACGCGAAGCACCCCGATCTCGGCGAAGCCACGGGCGCCGCCACCGCCAAGGGCGATCCCGACACGTGGCGGGACATCGGTCATCGCCGGGGGGGAGCTGGGATGCGCGCACCCCCACACGGCCAGCGCGACCGTCGTCATCACGCAGAAGACGCGCTCTCGCGGGGAGCGACCCGTCATCATGGCGCCGGGAATGTACCCACTCTCCCCTGCCTGGGCGGATGCAGGTGAAGCGGATCCGACGGGGCTTGCGGCGGACCCGTCCGGCGGCCTCCCGCACCTGGGGTCTGGGGTATCATGGGTCGACCAGCAAGGAGAGAGCCATGACCCCCCAGTTGCCCTTCAAGGCCTTCGACGCGGACAACCACTACTACGAAGCCACCGATGCCTTCACCCGGTACATGGATCCGCGAATGGCGAAGCGCGCAGTTCAGTGGGTCACCCTCAATGGGAAGCAGCGCCTGCTGATCTGCGGCAAGCTCGATCGCTTCATCCCGAACCCCACCTTCGATCCCGTCGCAAAGCCCGGCTCACTGGATCAGTACTTCCGTGCGATCAATCCCACGGGCGCGACCATGGCCGAGCTCTTCGGCGGCCTGGAACCGATTCGGCCCGAATACAGGAACCGGGATGCGCGGCTTGCGCGCATGGACGCGCAGGGCCTCGAAGCGTGTTTTCTATTCCCGACCCTCGGCGTCGGGGTCGAGCAGCCGATGCGACATGATTCCGAGGTCACCCATGCCACGCTTCACGCCTTCAACCAATGGTTGGATGAGGATTGGGGATTCGCCCACCAGGACCGGCTTTTTGCGGCTCCGATGATCTCGCTGATGGAGCCCGAGAAGGCGGTTGCGGAGGTCGAGTGGTGCCTGGCACACAATGCGAAGCTCGTCCATCTGCGCCCCGCCCCGGTACCGGGAACTCCGGCGAGTCGCTCCCTCGGACACCGCATGTTCGACCCCTTCTGGACACGCGTACACGAGGCGGGCATCACCGTTGCATTCCATGCCGGCGACAGCGGGTACGGCAAATACACGAGTGATTGGGAGCCGCGGGGCCAGATGGAGGCCTTCCGGGGCAACGCCTTCGGAACCGTCACCCAGACCGACCGCGCCATCTACGACACCATGGCTGCACTGATTATCCACGGCGTCTTCCACCGCTTCCCCCGTGTCCGCGTGTGCAGCATTGAGAATGGATCGGAGTGGGTGGCACCGCTCCTCAAGAAGCTCAAGAAAGCCTTTGGCCAGATGCCGAAGGAATTTTCGGAGCCGCCGATCGATACCTTCCGACGTCACATCTTCGTGGCGCCGTACTACGAAGACGACATCCGGGCGTTGGCGGACCTGATCGGCGTACGCAACGTCCTGCTCGGATCCGACTGGCCGCACGCGGAGGGGCTCGCGGATCCGGTCACGTTCGTAAACGACCTCGAAGATTTTCAGGACGACGAGATCCGCCAGATCATGCGAGAGAATTCCGCGCGGCTGGTGAAGGCGGTACATGGCGCCACGGTCTAGAATGACACCGATCAAAGGAGGATTCGATGCCGATCAAGCCTGGTGACAAGATCCCGAGCATGACGCTCAAGCTCGCGGCGGCCGACGGACCGAAGGACGTTACGACAGACGAGCTCTTCGGCAAAGGCAAAGTCGTGTTGTTTGCTCTGCCGGGTGCATTCACGCCTACCTGCTCCGCGAAGCACCTTCCTGGATTCGTGGAAAAGGCCGAACAAATCCGCGCCAAGGCCGTGGACTCCATCGTGTGCCTCTCGGTCAACGATGCCTTCGTCATGGGCGCATGGGGCAAGGACCAGAAGGTCGGTGACAAGATCAAGATGGTCGCTGATGGGGGCGCTGACTTCACGCGGGCTTTGGGTCTCGATTTCGACGCGTCCAAGTTCGGGATGGGGGTTCGATCGCAGCGTTACGCGGCGATCATCGATCGCGGAGTACTGAAGCAGCTCTTCGTCGAGCAGCCAATGAAGTTTGAGGTGAGTAGCGCCGAAGCGGTGCTGAAGCACCTCTAGGGGTTGTCCCCGCAGATTCCGCGATCCCTTCTTGCGGCCGCCGCCGGCCTCGGGCTCCTTGCCTGCAAGACGCCCTACCAGAAGGAAGGCGCCACACCGGAGGACTTCGAGCACGACAAGTACGCCTGCTTTGCGGAGGCGAGGTCGGGAACCTGGGGCTATGGAGGTCCCCGCGACGAGCTCCTGTTTGCGAAGTGCATGGAGTCCCGCGGCTGGATACGCACGGCGAAAGAGTCTGCGAGCGAAGCGGTCGAGCCCAAAGAGCCGGCTGCGGGAGGGGGGAGCCCGTGAGCCACGATCGAGCTCGCTCGTGGGAGGCGCGAGGGCGTCGCGAGGGTGCGCTGAGTCCGCCCTCTGGGTTGTTCACTGTCATGGGAACTCAATCCCTCTCACCGATTTTTCCACGGGAAATCGCATAGTGGACCTCGACTCGATCATGACAAGACTGAACCCCGTGGTGGCCTTCGTCTTGCGCTCTCCTTTCCACTATCCGTTTAGCCTTGGACTCATGCTCCTCACCGTGACGGGTCGCCGTTCTGGCCGTCGATACACGATTCCCGTGGGCTACCAAGAGCGCGACGAGGCCATTCTCGTCCTGGTGTCGAAGGCGCGTCGGAAGCGCTGGTGGCGAAACTACATGGATCCAGGCCCGGTCGAACTGCGAGTGCGGGGCCGGACGGTCAGCGGCGAAGCTCGATGCGTTCCAAGGGGCTCCGAGGAGTTCCGAGAAGCGCTTGACTCGACCTTCCGGCGTCACCCCAAACTCGGCCGGCAGTTCGGCGTCTCCTATGACCGGCGCATAGGACTGACGCCTTCGCAGCAGGAAAAGTTGCTCGAAGACGCGGCCGTGGTGAAGATCAAGTTTACTCCTGCTCCCCACTGCAGCTCGTAGAAGATCGCGCCCTCGGAACGCGGGAGCGCCTCTCGCCGGTCTCGCAGGGTTTCAGGGAGCGACCTGCGGTGGCGAGCGCCGGTACGCAGAGTCTCGGGATGCGGGAGGCCGTGGCAAGGAGTCGCTACCGGACAGACTCTCGCCTTGCCTCTTCGAACAGACGCTCGAGCTTCGGTGAGGGAGCGTCGGATTCCAAGGTCACATCCGGGTCTCGTGCCAAGGCCTGACGGAAGTGCGCAAGGGCTTCCTCGTCACGATGCGAGGCCGCTTGTGCCATCCCGGCAACCACGGCGGCTCGCGCAAACACCTGTCGTGCCGCGAGGTCGTCAGGGAGCGGCGCCACGAGCTGCGCCGCTGTGTTCGCGCGCGCAAGCGCCCCTTCAAAATCCCCCGCCGCATAGCGCTCTTCGGCGCGTTCGAGTTCCCCTCGCGCGCGAGCCAAGAGCTCTGGTGAGAACGAGAAGCCGGGCTTCGGAGGTCGCGCCAAGGCGACCCGGTGAGGAGCCGGTTCGTCGTTGGTCGTGGCTGTCGTCCCGCGGTTCTCCGAGCTTCCCTCCGCGGTCGGGGTCTCGGGAGAGAAGCTCACACCGGGGAACTCGTTAGGCGCTGGAGGCGCGAAGACCTCGGCCGGAGGAGTCGGCGGAGGGGCTCCCACCGGCGGTGGCACGGGCGGAGCCTGAGAGCCTGACTTCGGCACGCGAAGCTGGGTATGCGCCTTAATCAGGTCGGGATCGGAGATTCCGTTCCAACTGGCGAGCGCCGTCGCCGAAACTCGATATCGCGCCGCGATCTTCGACAGTGTGTCCCCGGGCTGTACCTCGTAGATCGTGAAGGGCGTCGCGCTCTCGGACGTCGTGCTCGGAGGCGGCGCAGCGGAGAGGGCGGGCTTTGTGTGCTTGGGTCTTGGCGACGCGCACGCCGCAAGAAGAAGCGTGCAGGCCACGGCCCATTGCCAGCGCTTCCTTCGGAGAGTATTGCAGGCTCGGGCCATACCCACTCCTCAGCCCGGCTTGAGCTTCAACCCAGGATCCGCTCCGCCCTCGACCCGGAGGATAAGCCCATTCCGACACAGGCCCAACCACCGGTGGCCGACTGCCGTGCGGGCGCCGCCTAGTGTAGTCCCGCCCGCGTCCGCTTGTCGCGGGCTTCTTCTCCAAGCAATCGCAGAGTGAGAACAAGGGTCGAAGGGAAGCCCAGGAGGGACGTGCAAAACCCGGAGTGCAGCTCGCCCGCAGCATGTTGTCCCAAGCAACGGCTCCGGCTGCACAAGCTCCGCGGCCGACCTCTTTGGTCTTGACCGCCCGTGCCGGCCTAAGCGGCGAGGAGAACCGCAACCCGACTTTCACAGCCCCCTGGCCGCCCGACCGCCACGCTCTCAAGGGGGCTGGATTCGAGGGGCTCACTCGGGAGGTGTTCTTCACCTCAATTCGGGAGGATGCGCGATGACCAGAGCCGCGAGGGCGAACCTAGACTGCGCCGCTCCGCGGCGAGCGAGCTGCGTCCCTTGCGAGGGAGCCTGGACGGCCGAGAGGTGGCAGGCGTCAGGTCCTTAGCCGGATTGTGCGCGCCTGTTGCGAAGAAACGCTTCGACCCGATCCACCGCAGCGTCCATCTGGCTCTGCGCTCCGCTTAAGACCTGCTGGCTTCGCCCTGCGATCACCCCGGGCTCCTCCCCTCCCATCGACTCCAGGGCGTGCGAGAGAGCCACGATCGCACTCTGATGCTCCGTGAGTCCTTGTGCGGCCACAGCGGAAGGTGGCGCGCCCCCTGAAGGAGCGACGATCGTCGTTGGTGTGTTGCGGGATTCCGGCAAGATGACGGAATGGAAGGTCGCAGCCTGATCCACCCGCGCTCCGAGCGACCCGAGCCCCCACTTGTCCTGCATAAATCGCAGGAGACTCGTGTGATCGAAGGGGGTGGAGCACACTCCGGATCCAACCCACGGAGAGACAAGCAGCGCCGGCACCCGCACACCGAGCCGATCAAAAGTGAACTCCTCTTGGTGGTGATCCGGCGCGATCGTGACCCCCGGCTCGACGTGGTCGTAGAAGCCACCATGCTCGTCATAGAGAACCACCAGCAAGGTGGTCTGCCAAAGCGCTTCGTTCCCTCGCAATGCGTTGTAGACGCCAGCCAGCAGCGCCTCGCCTTCAAACACGTCGTGCGGCGGATGATCGTCGCTTGCATGGGGATTCAGGTAGCTGGGCTCAATCCACGCAAATGCTGGGAACTCAGCCGGAGGGCCGGCCGCGTCCGCGAAGAAGGTCGTCATCGGACAGTGTCGAGCGGCATTTTGAGATTCCCATTGGTGCACAAGGAGGAGAGAGAGGGGAACGTCTCCGAAGTACACCTTCCACGGCTGGTTGCGCTCATTCAAACGGTCGAAAACGGTCGGCTGGTCGTACCAGTGCACGTCAAGATTCATGATTCCAGAGGGCATCTTGACTCGCCCAAGCGAGGTCCCGCTCATCGCGAAGAGTCGGTTCGGCCAGGTCGGTCCTGGAACAGATGCGAACCACTGATCGGATACCATGAAGTACCGTGCCAACTGGTGGAGAGCAGGCAGCGTGTCGAGATCGTGGTACTTCATGACCTCGGCGCGTTCAGCCGGGGGCGAGCTCGGGTACTCGTGCGCATAGTCAAGGACGAAGCCGCTGTTGTGATTGGCGAGCTGGGCTAGCACGTTTTCCGTCTCGTGCTTGGGGTCGTTCACAAGCGTGCGAGCCGCACCCGGAGCCTGGGGGTACGGCGTCGTACCATCGGAGTTCGTGCGAGGAGGCCCTCCCGGGATGCCGTCCAAGCTAGGGTGGACCTTCTGGCAGCATCCCAGCATGTGATCAAAGGACCGGTTCTCGAACATCAGCACCACCACATGCTGGATGGTGTCCGCCGGCGGTGATCCATTTGGCATCGGAAACCTCGTCCGTGCACTGGGATGCGCAAGGCAGAATCGGATCGTTACACGTTGACACTTTCATCGCACGAGAGCCAACCGCAAGGTGACTGACCCGGAAAGCAACTAGTGCTCTCGGCAAAAGCCTAACCGACGGTAGGTTGTTGGCGCGATTCCTGGAGAACGCAGGTGCCTGTTGCGTCACCAGGGACAAGGGCGATTGTGGCTCGCGGTTCTACCCGGATTCAACTTCGGCTGTGGGAAACGCCTGCGCCCGGGTCCGTTCAAGTCCGCTTAGGCGCGGACTCCGCGACCCGGCGGAGAGGAGGGTATGAGCGTTCCGGAGTCGCGCTGCAAGGCGGCCCGGAGCCAACGCCACGCGCGCCGAAATCCTGGGGAAAGCCGAAACTCCGCAGCACGCACGCGTCGCAACTCCGGACCGCTTGAGCGTGAAGCGAGCCCTTCGAGAAGTCTCAAGGCCTCTTCGCGCTGACGCGTCCTGGCAAGAAGCCGGGCGAGATCGAGCACCGATTCGATGTGCCAGGGCTCGATCTGGCGAACGCGCCGCAGGAGATAGATTGCCTGTGGCTGGAGGTCGCGCCGACGAAAGTGCCCGCGGGCCTCGAGCAGGGTCCGCGCCGCCTCACCCCGACGCCCCTTCTCCCGCTGCAGGTCCGCGGTCGCCTCCCACGCCGCGAGTTCGCGCGGCAGGTGCTGTGTCGCGGCCCGGAAAACGGCCAGGGCGAGGTCCGGGCGTCCCGCGCTCGCGTGGGCCCGGGCTGCCGTTCGAAAGCTGACCCAGGCGTCGAAACACTCCCCTGTCTGCGCGAGGAGGGGGGCCACCTTCTCGTGGATCTCTCCATTGTCGGGCTCCGCGGCCAGCACTCTGCGGTAGAGCGAGACCGCGCGGCTGTACCGTCGTCGGGCGGCAGCCTGATAGGCCGCTGCAAGAACGCGAGTTCTGTCGTAAGTCGGTCGTCTGGCAAAGAGTCCCATCCCCACCACCCAATATCTGGTCTTGCCTCGCCTATCGGAGCGGGGAATGCGATTCCTCGTGACGAGGCGCACGTTCGCGACGACCGGCGGGGAGCCTGCGGCATCCTCACGGACTGCCGCCAGGCTCGCCACGCGGAGACCCAGCAGTGGAAGAGAGCCGCTTCTTCAGCGACAGGCCTCGAGACACATGACCTTTAATTGTGTTGGAGTCGATGGTACGGGTGAGGGGGACCCCCCGCAGGGCGTTCTGGCCGCTCTCCCCTGCCCGAATACGTTCGCTGGAATGCGGTTTTCCGAATGCCATTTCCTAGGCGTGGACCCCGCGGAGCTGTCCGCTAAGCAATCGGTGTCTACAGCTGGGGGTGTTGCCGATCGGCGCTCAGTCTTGTGACGAGGGTCACAGACGAAGGACGATTCACGGGGAACAATGTCCACGATCTCCGGTCACCCCCGCGTGGGAGGCATGAGCGCCTTGGCCTCATTGAGCGTCCACTCCGAAGTCGACAGCAGAGTTCTCGACCCGAGAAGGCTTTCTCGGCGAGCCGAGGAGACACTCTCGAGACAAGAGTTCCCGCTCCCGTTGGACCGGCTCGCGCCGGCGAGAGGCATCTTGCTCGCGGGGATCACCGGCCTCTTCTTGTGGATAACCCTTATTGTCGTTGGATATTTTCTGGTGAAGGCAGCCGGGCTGTAAGGATTTCGATGCACTGGGCGCTCCAGGCACCTGCGCGTCCCTAAGCAACCGCCTCAACTCCCCCGCCCAGGATTCTTGCGGGATTCATGGGGCACAATCCTTCCCCGAACGAGGCCGCAACGCCCTCGTGCTCTCGGAGTTCTGTCTATGCGGAGACAAACACAGTTCTACACGCCGCGGACGGGCATCCCGCACAAACGCTGAGATTCGTGCTTGAAGCCACCACGGGCGCTGGCATTCCGCCGAGCCGTAGGGCCAACGGCCGCTATCCTCATTTCCGTCCGTCGGGGTGTTCCCGGCGCCACTCTGCGGCAAGTCTCTCCGCCTCGGCCAACTCCTCGCTCGTGAGCTTTGTCTCCAACGATGCAAGAACCGCTCGGGCTTCTTCGTTGCGGGCGGGGGCGCCGAGCTCGAGCCACTTGTGCGCCTGGATGCGGTCCTCCGGGACTCCCTCCCCCCCCATGTACATGAGTCCGAGTCGGAACTGCGCAATCCTGTTTCCCTGCTCCGCTGCCTTTTGCGACCAGACCGCCGCCAGGGTGAGGTCCCTCGGTACACCATCTCCGGTCCAGTACATCCTGCCCAACTCGTTCTCCGCATCATCATCGTCCTGCTTCGCAGCGGCTCGATACCACTTTGCTGCTTGCGAAGCGTCCCTGGGCACGCCCTCCCCGTTGGCGTACATCGTGCCGAGGTTGTACTGAGCCGCCGCGTTGCCTTGCTCCGCAGCTCTCCGGAACCACCGCGCCGCTTCCGTCAGGTCCTTGGGTCCTCCTTCGCCCCGGTAGTACATGTCCGCGAGTGCGGCCTCCGCGTCTGCGTTTCCAAGGACGGCCCGCACGCGAATGCGGTCTGTCTTGCTGCAGCCAAAAACGCACACGCATACGGCTCCGAGGACGAGCCGGACGACTGCCGATCGGCAGGTCTTCTTCTCCTCTACCCGAACAAGTGCCGGCTCGGGCCGTCCCCCTTTCATTCGATGCTCTGCATGGGGGGACGCCTTCCTTCGCCAAGCGTGCGCGACCCGCTTTCCCAGGCGCCTCGTCTCTCACGATGACCGACCCGGAGGGATTTCATGGAGGCCTCCATGCCTTGAAGCCAAAACCGCAGCGGAAGGTGCGCGAGACAACTCGAATTGGGCGCCACCAGAGGGCGAGAGCGCAGGACGGTGCGAAGATCATCCGTTGCCGCACAGGTAATCCAGGTCTGGCGCGCGGTCACATTGTTCTCGATCGTTCGGAAGCGTCGCAGATCACGAGTCGTGTGCATTGCGACAGGAGGCCGGTTCGTCGTTCGGTGACGCTACGCGCGCGAGCGACTCCGCTCGCTCTGGAGGATGCGGTTTTATGAAAAGTTCGTCTGTGAGCTTCACCACAACGTGAGCGCAACGGCCGCACGTTCGGAGACTTCGAGCGAAGTGTAGCGGGGGCCGAGACCGGCTCGACCTCAAGTGGTTGCAACTCCGATGCACATGCTGGAAGTATAGACGTTCAAGGATCGCAGCGGGTTCGCTGCGTGGGAGTGTGCGGCTTGCGCGCGGCTTGCCTGCCGCCTGCCGGATTAACCGTGCACGCTCGGTTTGCGCCTGGCCAGGGCGGGCTGCGCTCTGCACAGGGGTCCCCGGCCTTCGCAGCAAAGGCTCAGGCCCGAAGAGAGGTCCGGCGGCCTGCGCGACCTCGAGCGGCGCTGCTCGAGATGCCACATAAGGTAGATCCGCGCGGTGGGAGCCCAGTCGGCTGGGTGCTCCCCACGCGGCTCAAACCTGCGTTACCGCTTTCGAAGAGACACGAGAGTAAGACGTGGCGCGGGTCCGTCCCGAAGACTTGAGAAGGTCAGCTCCCGGGCAGCACCGCAACCTTGCCCCGTGGCTTGGCACCAAAGACAAGGTTCCCTGCGCTGGGGAAGCCAGCGCCTCGCCGCGCAAACGCGCACGCGCCGGAGGTTGGCGCCCTCGGAGCT
>DAIOWK010000044.1:0-16767 GCA_036758525.1 Myxococcota bacterium | reverse complement strand
GGCGAACACGTAGGCGAAGGACTCCCGCACGCCTTGCGACCAGTCCTCGAGGTACACGTTCACGAGAAGCCGCCTGCGACGGGCCTGGCGCAGCGTATCCGCGACGCTTGTCCGGTGCTCCGCGGGCGTCTTCCCCAGCTGTCCGCGGCAGTGCCGCTCGGAGCCCTTCGCCAAGAGGTTCAGGACGCCGCCGCCCACCCCTGCGATCCATTCGACCGAGGCCTTGCCGTCGCAGTAGCCGAGAATTTCGACGCGAGGCAGACAGTCGGCCTTGCGCGCCCACGCCGCCACGAGCCTCGCGGCCTCGCGCTCGCCTTCGGAAACGCGGGTCGACGCAATCTCGATGCGATCGACCTTCAGGTCGGTGAGGAAGATGCGTGCGAGCTGGAGCTTCTCGGCGGGTGCATACGAGACATCCGGCGTCTGCTCGCCGTCGCGCAGCGTCGTATCCATGATCGCGATTCGGGGCGCTTCGGCCACGTCCACACTTTGCCCCAGGCGCTGGCCCCGGGGTAGGCTGCGGCGTGTCCGGTCCTCTTCCGATCTGCGCCGCCCGCCTGCTCGTTGTGAGTGAGCAAGACGCAGGGCGGCGCCTCGATGCCTACCTCGCGGATCACCTCGGCCTCTCGCGCGCAGCCGCGCGGCGCCTTCTCGCGCGGGGAGGAGTGCGGATCGGGGGACGCCCGGCGAAAGTGAAAGGCGGGGCCCTCGCGGCGGGCTTGCAGGTCGAGGTAGCGGCCTTTACCCCGGAGCCCTTCCTGCGTCCCGAGGCCGAGCCTGAGCTTCCGCTTCATGTGCTCACGGAGGGACCAGGTTGGCTTGTGGTCGACAAGCCGGCGGGAGTGCCAGTACATGCCTTGGCACCCGGGGAGAAAGGTTCGCTGCTTTCGGCGGTGGCGGCGCGCCATCCCGAAATCGCGGGCGTGGGTGAGGGAGGGTTGCGCAGCGGCGTCGTCCACCGCCTCGACGTCGACACCTCTGGCGCCGTGCTCTTCGCGACCGAGGACGCCACCTTTCGGCGACTGCGCGCCGCGTTCGCCGCGCACCGCGTCCAAAAACGTTATCGCGTCATCGTCCTAGGCGAGCTGGCGGGCGCCGGAGCTTTCGAGTGCGGACTCGTCGTTGCGCGCCACCGGCCGGCCCGGGTGCGCGTGGTGGAGGCCGAACGCGCAGCGGTGGATCAAGGCGTTCGCCGCGCAAAGCTCAGCTGGCGGGCGCTCGAGCTCCTGGGCGGGGCGACGCTTGTCGAGGTCAATCTCGAGACGGGCTTCCTGCACCAGATCCGTGCGACCTTCGCGCATGCCGGATATCCCGTCGCCGGCGACGTCGTGTATGGACCCCGGGAGGAGCGAACCCGCGCCCCTCGTCAGATGCTTCACGCCTCGTTTCTCGCCGTGGACGAGATCTCCGCCGCAAGTAACGACCCGCCGGATTTCAGCGCGCTGCTCGAAGCGCTGCGCTCCGCGCCCCGCGCCCGGGAGCCCTCGTGATAGGCTCGGCGGATGCAGGCTCCTGCGCGCATCCTGGTCGTGGTCG
The DNA here is from genome assembly GCA_036758525.1 of Myxococcota bacterium. GTDB lineage: Bacteria > Myxococcota_A > UBA9160 > UBA9160 > UBA9160 > UBA9160. Next base: position 15,231 of record DAIOWK010000044.1, on the reverse strand, counting down.
CATCCGCTACAGGGCGCACGGCACGCATGGCGGAGGCGGTCGCTGAGGGAGCGCGTGAGGTCGCGGCCGAGGTGGCGCTGCGTCCGGCCGAGCGGGCGACCAACGACGACCTCGTGGCGGCCGACGGCGTGATCCTTGGCAGCGGCGTGCACATGGGTGGCATTGCAGCGTCGATGCGCGCATTCATCGAGGGCGCGGCCCCGCTCTGGCTCGAAGGCCGTTTGATCGGCAAGACGGGGGCTGCCTTCGTGACCGCGGGCCTCGGTGCGCGCGGCGGCGGGGAGCTCGCTCTGCTCACGCTGCTTGCGAACCTCGCGGAGCACGGAATGATTCTGATCCCCATGCACAACCGGCTTGCCGGATTTCGTGACGCGGGTTGCCACTGGGGTCCTGTCGCCTGGACCAATCCGCGGGAGGGACGCCCTGGCCCGACGGCTAGGCACCTCGAGGCCGCCCACGCCCACGGCCGCTACGTGGCCGAGTGCACCACACGCTGGATGCGGGGAGCCTAGACGCGGAGCGTTAGGGCTTGCCAGGGCAGCTTTGCCCGAGCGTCGGCAGCACGTCACACAGCCGAGGCATCACGGCTGTGTTTCCGCCCGCACCCCCTCCGCGGCGGCTCGACGCGGCAGCGCGTCGACCTGCGTCAAACAGGGCGCGTCGCACCGCCTCGGGATCGTCCGAGGCGGCAAGAAGGACGGCGAGAAGGCCCGTCACGTGGGCCGCGGCGAGGCTCGTTCCGTCCGCGAAGGCGAAGCGATCGGCCGGGATCGTCGAGAGCACCTCAACGCCTGGTGCGAGAAGACCGACGGAGGCTCCGTAGTTGCTCTGGGCCCAGCGTCGCCCGCGTTCGTCTAGCGCGCCGACACCAATCACCGAGGGGTAGGCAGCGGGATAGCGCGGCCGGTCCGTCCCCTCGTTCCCAGCGGCAGCCACCACCAAGACCCCGAGCTGTCTCAAACGATCCATCGCCCGCTCAAGCACCGTGTCGGGGGGGCCCACGAGGGCGAGGTTCACCAGGCGCACCCCCTCCGCCCACGCGCGGTCGATGCCGCGCAACATGTCAAACATCCGGCACTCCTCGCCGAGGGGATCTCCCACGGGCGCACAAACCGGGATTGCCAGGATCTCGGCTTCGGGCGCGATTCCTGCGATCCCGAAGGCGTTGTTCTCAATGGCGGCGATGATGCCCGCCACAAGCGTGCCGTGCGTCGCCGGCTCGCTCGGTGGGCCGTCCTCAAGCGGGAGGAGCCGCACCCGCAGCAGCTCACGAGCGGTGGTGTCGGGTGCCGAGTCGAGGACCGCCACACGTACCCCCGCTCCCGCGTAGCGCGGCCCGCCCTCGAGCACTCCAGTGCGCGCGAGGCCGTATTGGAGGGGCACGTAAGGGTCGGGGCCCACGGTCTGTGTCGCGGCCAAACGAGCGGGGCGCAGATGTGCGGCGCTCGCGTGGTAGCGGTGGTTCGGGACCACGAGCGCGCCCTTGGGCACAGAGGGCACAAGCTGCGCAGGGGAGAGACCGCTTGGGCCCACGATGCGCACGAGTGTCGCGCACAAGACCGGACTCCAGGCGGAGGCCGCAACGGAGGCGCCTTCGGCCAGCACGAAATCCATGGCGATCGAACCGTCGGCGCGCTTGGGAAGAACGAGCAGGGCCTCGCCCTCCATGTCCGCATCGCCAATCTCCGCGCCCGAGCCGGGGAGCTCGACGATGCGTCCGGAGGCATCGAGGGAGCGCGGGAGCTTGTGCTTGCCGGGCACGATGCCCATGCCTGCGAAGGACTCCCCTGGGCTCGCCGGCTGCGCCGGGGGGAACGGCGCACACACATTCTCCTCGGCGCGCGCGGAGGGCGGCGCGAACACAAGCCAAAGCGCGAGCAATCCGAGCGCACACGGGCGCGCGCCCGCGTGGCATCGACGGCACGCGCTCGGCTTAGCGCACTGGCTCGGCGAAGCTCGCAACGCCGGCCTCCGGGGCGCGAAGCGCGGTCGCTGCGGCGGATGCGTCAGCGCCGGCCGGGAGCCGGACGCGATAGCGGCCAAGCTCGGTGGGGCCGGCCACAAGCTCGGCATCGAGGGCGCGAAGCGCGGTGTGGAGCTGCGAAGCCGTGGCTTCGCCGCGCAGCACGACCTCGAGCTCGGGCCCGCTGGCGCGTGTCGCCGCCGGCGGAGCCGTCGCCGTGCGGTAGGTGGCGGAGGGGCCGGTCCAGAGGCGCGCAGCACCCGGGGCGAGGAAGAGGAGGCCGAGAATCAGCGCCGCTGCGGCGGCCGCCCCCGCCCACGCCGCGTGCCACGAAGCCCTGCGCGGAGCCCCGCTGCGCGCTGGCATCGAAAGGCTGGGAGGTGGCCGCTTCGACTCCGGCCTCACGAGCGGGACGGGGCGACTGCGCTCGGCGATCCGCTCGAACACCATTGCGAGAACCCGCTCTGCTGCCGGCGCATCCGCCGGGAGGTCGATCTCTCCGAAAGCGCCGTGGATCTCTCGGCGGCATTCCACGCAGCCCGCGGCATGCGCCTCGACCGCCCCGCGCTCGGCATCACTTAGGCCGTCGTCGGGATACCACGGGATCAGCTCAAGGATGTCCGGCGGGCAGCCCGTCGCGAGTGACTCTCCCGGCATCAGGAATCCTCCAAGGAGCGGGGGCGAGAGAGGAAGCGCCGCAGATGCGCACGCGCGCGCGCGACTCGGGTCTTGATGGTGCCTTCCGCCACGCCGAGGCGATCGGCAATCTCGGCGTAGGGAAGGCCATCCATGAATGCAAGCTCAACCACTTCACGCTGCCCTTCCGGGAGCAAGTCGAGGGCACGGCGCACGTGGCGCATCTGTTCCCGGCTCTCGAACTCCTCGGCCGCGTTGCTCGGATCCGCCACCCGCTCGAGCGCCCCCGCTTCAACGGTCTTCACGCAGGCCCGTTTGTGCCTGCGCTCGGCGCGAACCGCCGAGAGACACTTGAAGTGCGCGATGCCACAAAGGAAGGTCGAGGGTCTGGCCTCGCCCCGATAGCGGCCCGCGCTGCGCCAGAGTTCAAAGAAAACCTCGGCCACGATGTCCTCAGCCTGTCCAGGGTCGCGGAGGCGGCGTCGCACGAAGGCGTAGACCCGCGGGTAGTAGCGCGCAAACAGCGCGCGAAAGGCGGCGAGGTCTCCGCGGGCGACTTGCTGGATCCGCGCCGCGTCCTCGGCGTCCGATCCGTCGAGGACGGACTCGTCCATGTTGTTACTCACGGGTCTCCCTTTGAGTGGCCCCCGCTCACGCGGAAGTTCCCTCCCGAACGAGGGCCCGGCGCCCCACGGTACGACGAATCGAGGATCGGGCAAAACCCGAATCCGCATGGGCTGGCGTAAAATGGCGGGGTGGAGACGGTCTACAAGGTCTGTCCGGGCTGCGAGGCGGAGTATCTCCCAAGCCTGGAGGTCTGCCGGGACTGCGGCCTTCCCCTCGTCTGGGAAGGAGAAGCTCGTGAGCCCCGCGGGGAAGAAGGACTCGTGCTCCCTCCTGGTGAGGGCCTGGTCCTCGTCCGGGAAGCGGAGCTCGGTTGGGCCATGGGTCTTGGCAGGGCCCTCGCGGCGGAGGGAATCCCGCATCGGCTCGATCCCGTGCCGCGCGCGGACTCTGGCGCTCGCTGGGCAGTCCGGGTGGGCGCTCCCGATGCTCCCAGTGCTGCCGTGGTGGACGCCGAGTACGCTCGCAACGAGCTCCCCGACATGAGCGAAGCCCCGTCCGAGCTCGGCGCCGCCCCCTCCGAGGACCGCTGCCCGGCCTGCGGCGAAGCGTTCTCCGGGGACGCCGGGGAATGCGCGGAGTGCGGGCTCGTGTTCGGCCCCGCGCAGTAAGCGGAGTCGCTACTTCTTCCGCAGGAACGTGAGCCCATCGGCGACGGGCAACATCACACAGTCCACCCGCGGGTCATCCTTCACAAGGTCGTTGAACCTGCGGATCGCCAGCGTGTTCGGGTCCTGCACGCTCGGATCGGCGACGGCCCCGGCCCAGAGCACGTTGTCCACGAGCACCACGCCGTTGGGTCGCAGACGCGCCAGGATCTCCTCGAAGTAGACGGGATACGAAGGCTTGTCGGCGTCGATGAAGGCGAAGTCAAAGAGCGGCTCCAAGGGGAGCTGGCCCAGGGTTTGCGCTGCAGGCGCGACCTTGAGTGTCACCTTGTGTGCAACGCCGGCCTTCTCCCAGTAGCGCTTTGCGATTCCCGCCCATTCCTCATTCACGTCGCAGCACAAAAGCGCTCCGTCCTCGGGAAGGCCGCGGGCAATACACAGTGCCGAGTAGCCCGTAAAGGTCCCGACCTCGACCGCGCGTTTGGCACCGACAAGGCGAGCCAGCAGGGTCATGAAGGCTCCCTGCTCGGGAGCGATCTGCATGATGGAAACTCCACCGAGGCTCTTCGTCTCCTCGATGAGGGCCTGCTGCACGGCGTCGGGGGGCGTACCGTGCGCCACGAGATAGGCGTGGACGCGGCCGTCGAGGTGGAAAGACTTGGGGTCGCTCATCGCTCGCTCCTTCTGTGCACCCGGAAGGCCGAGGCGGGGGAAAGAACGGGGCGGGGGGAGAAACGCGGGAGGGCAAGGCCACCGTCCGGGACCCTCAAGTCCTCCTTGAAGCCCACCTTTGGGCCACCTCGACGAAGGGGCGTCCTGGCCCGGCAGCTCACGCGGGTTTTCGCTTCATCCCAAGGCGCATGGCGAGAGCCTTTTCCGCCTCGGCTTCGGGGATCATGCCCTTGCGCTGATAGAAGATGGAAAGGCTCGTGTGTGCCAGCGGTTCGTCCGGCTCGAGGTCCACGAGCTTGTGTGCCGCCTCGAGCGCGCCATCAAGGTCGCCGCTTTGCGCCAGGGCCATGGCGAGTCCGTTCCAGGCGATGGCGAGTTTGGGATCGACGTCGAGGGCTTGTCGATAGGTGGCAATCGCCTCGTCGAGCCGATCACTCGCAAAGTGGGCGAATGCTTCTTTGTAGAGGGCGCGAGCCTGAGACATGGCGCGAGTATACTCGCGCGGCCATGAAGATCCGCATCCTCGAACGCATGGAGCACGCCGCGCTGCTTGAGCTGCTCGATGGCTGGGAGCTCAGCGACGGCTGGCGTGGACGGGATTTCTTCCGTCGCTATCTGGTCGAGGATCCGAGCTTCGAGGAGCGAAACGTCTGGGTGGCGGAAGAGGCGGGCAGGCTCGTCTCGTGCGTCCAGATCTTTCCCCGCGAGCTGTGCGTCGCGGGCGTGGCGGTGCCGACGGGTGGCATTGGCAGCGTCTTCACGCTGCCCGAGGTGCGCAACTCGGGCATTGCCGCGACGCTTCTCGGGTGTGCGGTGGACGCCATGCGGGAGCGCGGCATGGAGCTCTCGCTGCTTTTTGCGGCGCGGCTTGCCTTCTACGGACGACTCGGCTGGACCTCATGGCCGTGCACGCGCGCGCTGCTCCGGGCGCCCGCGACACCCCGGAGCACGCCCGGGGACATCCAGATCGTCCCCTTCGATCCCACGCGCGACCTGCCGGAGGTGGTCGCACTCCACGCGGCGTACTCCGGGGCCCGCACGGGGACCACCGTGCGCGACACTTCCGGGTGGCAGGCGAGCTTGCGTCTTGCGGGCAACCCGCGCGAGGAGTTCTTGATCGCGCGCCGGAAGGGCCGCGCCGTGGCGTACCTGCGGGCCACCGTGCTCTCCTCGTTTCTCATGCTCTCCGAGCTCGGGCGCGACGCAGTGGCCGATCCCGCGGCGGAGGCCCTTGCGACGCTCGTCGCTGCGACCCTCGAGCCCCGGGCGGGCGATCTCCTCGCGCCCCCGGGAAAGCCCTCGGAAGAGTTTCGCTCGCAGCTCCTGGCCCCCGCGGCGCATGATCCCGAGCTCGACCGCGCCCTGGCGGAGAGCGGATTCAGCGCGCTGCCGCTGCCCGACCCTTCGGCCATGTTGCGCTGTCTTGCGCCTGCGGCGCTGGCACGGCGCCTTGGGGTTCCCGCTCCCGCGGCGGGCGGTCGGGAGGTGGTCGAGGCCTTTTTGCGCAGCGTCCTTCCTGCTGAGCGATTTACGACCTGGTTGGCGGATCGCTTCTAGTTTGGGCCGCGCGCTCGGCGCGTCTTAGGAAGACCGCCATCTCACGGCCGGTCTGAAGATCTCCAGTTTTTTCGGCAAGGGCGATGCCGGCACGGAACGCTTCGGCAGCAGCGGCCGACTCACCTGCTGCAAGGAGGCTCTGGCCGAGATCCCGCTGGGCTGCGGTGTAGTCGGGCTTCGCGGCGAGGGCCCGACGGAATGCGTCGGCGGCCTCGCCCGGGCGGTTCAGGTCGAGCAGCGCCCGTCCGAGGCCATACCACGCCGTTTCATCGTTGGGCTCCCGCTTGAGGAAGGCGCGAAGCGCGCCGACACGTTGCAGGAGAGCCGCGCTCTCGGGTCTTACCATGGGGAGAGGCTACGCGGCTAAGCTTTCGCCGTCCAAGGGCCGGACCCGGCAACGCCGTGGAGGACACATTTGCGTGGACTGATTCGCCGGGTGCTGTTCGAGAACATGGTGACGAGCCTCGCGGTTCTGCTCGGGGGAATGCAGGTCCTGGTCGGGCACTTTGTGATCGTCGTCCTGGCCGGGCGCCCGGGGCCCGGGCTTGCCCTGGGCTGCGCCCTCGCCCTCGGGCTCACCTCTGCGAACGTGTTGGTGCTCCCCTTCATCCGTCGGGCACTTCGGCGCCACGGCCCCGCCAGTGTGATCGCACACGGCTACACGGCGATCGGTTTTGCGACGATCCTGCTGGGCGCCGTGATCGGTGCGGCGTGGGCGGGCTTCCTCCCACTGGCGGCGCTGCTCGGCGCCGCGGGGCTCGGTCCGAAGAGTCTCCTCCAGGTCTTTCGCGTGGCGACGCTGCCCGTCGTGGGTGCGCTTGTGTTCATGCTGATCTGGGGATTTACGGGGGGACAGGCGCGGATCGAACGCACCAGCCTGCGCATCCCCCTGCGCGGCCTGCCCGAGGCGTTGCGTGGTCTTCGCGTGGTGCAGATCTCCGATCTCCACATCGGAAACGCCATGGAGGGGGCGAAGCTTAAGCGCCTCCTTGGGGACGTGAACTCCCTCGAGCCGGACCTGATTGCACTCACTGGAGATCTATTCGATTTCGACCCGGCGGCGGTCGAGCCTGGGGCGAAGCTCCTTGGGGAGCTACACGCACCCTTTGGTGTGTATGCGGTGCTGGGCAATCACGACGTGTATGCCGGGCGTGAGCACGTTGCCCGCGCCCTCGCGAAGCATGCCCCGGGTCTGCGGCTGCTGCGGGGCGAGATCGTTCGCGTGCCGACACCGGCACCGCTCTATGTGGCTGGCGTCGAGGATCCGGGGAAGGACTGGACCGCAAAAGGGGAGCTTCCTGAGCTCAACGCTCTCGGACGTGAGCTCCCAAAGGATGGGCCGGTGCTGCTGCTGGTTCACCGACCGGAGGCCTTCCCGCAGGCGGCAAAGCTCGGCTTTCCGCTCGTGCTCGCGGGCCACACCCACGGCGGGCAGATCGCGCTGCCGACGCCCGGAGGCCACTGGAACCCGGCGCGCGCGGTGACCGGCTTCTATCGCGGGCTCTACCACGCCACCGAGCACCGCTCGATCCTCTACGTAAACCGCGGCCTCGGGGTGGCGGGTCCCAGGATCCGCTTCAACTGTCCCCGGGAGATCGCGACCCTCGAGCTCGTGTAGGGCGGGGCTACCGCGCTTCGGCCTCGAAGCGAACCCGCATCTCCTTCACGCCATTCACGAAGTTCGAGCGCAGGCGCCGCACCGGACCTGCCAGCTCGATGTCCTGGGCGATCCGCCCGACGAGCTCCTCGAAGATCAAGTTGAGCTCCATGCGGGCGAGATTCGAGCCCAGGCAGAAGTGTTCGCCCACCCCGAATGCCAGATGTTCGTTTGGATCTCGGGCAACGTCGAACGCGTCGGGCTGATCGAACACCTCCTCGTCGCGGTTCGCGCCCGGATACCACATGGTGATTTTGTCACCCTGGCGAATCTTCTGTCCGCGGATCTCGACATCCTGGGTCGCGGTGCGCCGGAAGTAGTGCACCGCTGGATCGAAGCGCAGGATCTCTTCAACCGCGGTCTCCACGAGCGTGGGATCCTCGACGAGGCGCCGGCGCTGGTCGGGGTGCTGGATCAGGGCCAGCATCCCGTTGGTCGTGACTGTGCGGGTGGTCTCGTTGCCCGCGACGGCGAGCAAGAGGAAGAAGGAGTTGAACTCGAGCTCGGAGAGATGTTCCCCGTCGACTTCGGCAGTCAAAAGCGCCGTCGCGAGATCCTCTCCCGGGTGCTTGCGCGCTTTCTCGGCGAGCTTGCTGGCGTAAACGAACATCTGGACCGAGGCCATCTCTGCGTCTTGCGGTGAGGGCTGGTACTCGGGGTCGTCAAAACCAATCAGCTTGTTCGTGAGCTCGTAGATGTGCGGGCGGTCCTCATTCGGGACGCCCATCATCTCGCAGATCACCTCCATCGGGAGGTGGGCGGCAACCTCGGAGACGAAGTCGCACTCGCCCTTCTGCGCCACGCGGTCGACGATGCGCTTTGCCATCTCTCGCACCCGAGGCTCGAGCTGCTTCACCATGCGGGGCGTGAACGCCTTGTTGACGATGTTTCGGAACTGCCGGTGTTTGGGCGGATCCATGTTAAGCATCAGCACGCGCATGCGATCGAGCTGCTCCCCGTCGCGGTCCTGGATGTTCGTTCCTCCGACCCAGGAGGAGAAGAGCTGCGGATTGCGCGAGGACCACTTCACGTCCTCGTACTTCGTGAGCACCCAAAAACCCGGTCCATCGGGCTCCGGGTGGAAGTAGACCGGCGCTTCGCGGCGCAGCACGCGGAACATCTCGTGGGGCACTTCGCGCACGAAGTTGTCAGGGTTGTGGAGGTTCACGTCACTGAGCTTCATGGGGGCTTCCTTCCGGGTGCGACCCTGAGGGGCCGACGAGCAGTTGGGAGAGCTTGCGCAGAAATCGCGTCTGACGCGCGAGGCTCGCGGGAGACAGGGGGTCTTCATCCAGCACTTCGGCCAAGAGCGGCGCCATCGCGAAGTGCCCGAACACGACGTGAAGGTACGCGGCGATGAGCAACGGGAGCTCATCCTCGCTCCAGCGCTGGGTATCAGGGCTCGCCTTGAGCGCCGCGAGGCCTTGTTCGAAGAGGGGACGGATCCAGCGCCGGGCGAGGCGCCCGAGGTGCTCCCCTCCCCGCACGGCCTCATGCTGGACGAGCCTCGGCAGAAGCGGCGTGCGCTCGAGGTGCTCCATCAGGGCCCCGATGATCCGATTGCCCGCTGCCGGGCTCGGATCGGGGGTTGCCGCCGCATGCACCAACTCCTCGAGGAGAGGACGGATACCGCGCTCGAGGACGGCCTCGTAGAGCGCCTGCTTGCTCGAAAAGTGGTTGTACAGGCTTGCCCCATTTAGACCCGAGCGCGCGGCGATGTCCCGGATTGCCGTGCCGGCGAAGCCACGCTCGGCGAAGAGCAGCTCGGCCGCTGCCAGGATCCGGTCCTTCGTGGTGACGTCGGCCTCGGCCATTGCACCCCAAGGGCCTATGGAGCCAAACGAACGTTCGTTTCCCCTACGGCTTGTACCAATCCCCAGCGTCGAAGGCAAGGCGGAGATCGAGCCCTGGCGCGGGCTCAGAGACCTCGCTCGAGAACGTCCACGAGCCGGTGGCGTCGGAAGCCCGATTTCTCATACGCCCGGAGCGCCGTGCGGTTCGCCGGCGAGATCAGGAGGAGAGCAGACTCGGCACCGCGTTCGAACTCGCGCTCGAGGGCGAAGTCGACGAGTGCAGAGCCCAAGCCGCGGTCGCGCAGGTCGCTGCGGACGCCGACGTAGGCCACCCAGACGCGCCGAACCCAGTGGGTTTCGAGCTCCGCGAAGGCGACGAGGTGCCCGGACCGGTAAGCGACCACGGTCGCATGATGAGGGTCTGCGAGCACGGCGAGCATCGCGTCGAGGCTCCGAGCCTCGAAGCCGCACTCCTCGTACAACGCGAGTATCGCCTCGGCCGCTTCGGGGGTGGCCACCGAGAACTGCACCTCTCGCAGGGGCGGGCCTGCGGCCTTGGGCTTGCGGTCAAGGCGCATGAGGAAATGTTGGCGGACGGGTCGGAACCCCATCCCCGCGAGCAGGGCGTAGCCAGCGTGGTTACGGACCCCGATGCCTGCAGTCACAAGCTTGATGCCAAGCTTCTCGCCAAGGGCGAGGGCAGCGCGTAGGAGCTCTCCCCCGAGGCCACGCCCTCGCTCTGCACGCGCCACAATCGGGGCATAGAGCCCGGCCGCGAGCGACTCCGGCCGTCGCAGAAAGCCCGCAAGGCCGGCCACTCCGCCGCTCTCCCCGTCGGCGACGAGCAGATTCTCCTCGGGCGAGATCCCGTTGCGCTGAAACTCGGCGAAGAGCTCGTCTTCCGTCTCCCACAAGGGATTCAGCACGAAGTCGCTCTCGCCTTTGGCGCAGGATGCGGAGAGCACAGCGAGCGCGCCGGCATCTTCGGGACAGAAGGGGCGCACACGCATCTTGCTCTCCTCGCCCCCCGGCCCAGTATACGTCTGCGGCCCGACCCTCCTGCCTAGGGTTTGGCGGCTTTGACACCGCAGTCATCGCTTTCTTACACTGCCGCCGCTCGATCGCGAAGTCCCACGTATCGATCTACCGCCGCCCCGCGGGCCGCCCGCCGCCCCGCGGAGCCAGAGAGGACCCCCAAGATGGCTAAGCGTGCCAAGGCCGTGATTTGTCGGGAGTGGAACAAGCCGGTCGTCGTTGAAGAGGTCGAGATCGAGTCGCCCAGGCGCGGCGAGGTCATGATCAAGCTCGCCGCCTGCGGCGTGTGCCACAGCGATCTGTCCGCCACAAACGGCACGATTCCCCTTCCGCCGCCGCTTGTGCTCGGCCACGAGGGCGCGGGTCATGTGGTCGAAGTCGGGGAGGGGGTCAGCGACTTTGCGGTCGGCGACACGGTGGTTGTCTCGTGGGTTGCGATCTGCGGACGCTGCCGCTTCTGCGTCATGGGCCGCCCCGCCCTCTGCGACAATGCCCAGAAGGCGGCGCTCACGCTGCCCGACGGCACGCGACGCATCAAGGACAAGAGCGGCAAAGAGCTCAATCACTTTGCCGGGGTCGCCGTGATGGCGGAGTACGCCACGCTACCGCGGGAGAACCTCGTCAAGATCGACAGCACGATCCCCCTCGACAAGGCGGCGCTCGTGGGGTGCGCCGTGATGACCGGCGTGGGCGCGGCCCTCAACACCGCGCGGGTCGAAGCCGGCTCCTCTTGCGTCATCTTCGGAGCCGGCGGAATTGGCCTCAACGTGATCCAAGGCTGCGCGCTCGCAGGCGCGGAGAAGATCATCGCCATCGATACGGCCGACAAGAAGCTCGAGTTCGCGCAGCAGTTTGGCGCGACCCACGTGATCAACCCGAAGCAGGAACCAAACGGCGATCCGGTCGGGAAGGTACTGCTCACGACGGGCGGTGGTGCAGACTACGCCTTCGAGTGCATCGGAATGGGCAGCACGATCGCGCAGGCCTACAACAGCGTGCGCAAGGGGGGCACGGCGGTCGTGGTCGGAGTCTCCAAGGCGACGGACACGGTGACTCTCGGTGCCTTCATGATCCCGTTCGTGGAGAAGACGCTCGTCGGCTCGATGTATGGGTCGGCGCGACCGAGCATCGACTTCCCGAGGCTGCTGAACCTGTACAAGGCTCACCGTTTGAAGCTCGATGAGCTGGTGAGCGCCACCTACAAGATCGAGGACGTGAACCGAGCCTTCGCCGACATGCAGACGGGTGTGAACGCGCGCGGGGTCATCGTTTTCTAGACGGCCAAAAGGCGCGGAGCTGACCGCGAAGGGGCTTCATGCAGGGTCCGAAGGTACCTCCTCCGCGGGCCGGGCTGCCCGTCCGTTACGGCGTCGTGGACGTCGGGTCGAACGCGATCCGGTGTCAGATCGTTGAGCTGCGGGAGGCGGGGGCGCCTCCTGCGGTGCTCGAGACCCGGCGTGAGGCCGTCCGCCTCGGCCAAGATGTCTTCCTGACCGGCTCGATCCCTGAGACCTCCGTCGCGGCTGCCGTCGACGCGCTCCGCCGCTTCCGCTCGCTGTGCGATCGCTATGAGGTGGCAGGGATCCGCGCGGTCGCGACCTCGGCGCTGCGCGAGGCGATGAACCGCCAGAAGATCGTCGATCGCATCGCCGAGGCCACCGCAATCCACATCGAGATCATCTCCGGAACCGAGGAGGGCTACCTCCTGGCCCGCGCGGTCGAGGCGCGCGTCGATCTGTCGACAGGCCGCTCGATGCTGGTCGACGTGGGCGGTGGGAGTGTCGAGGTGACCCTGGTTGAAGACGGCCAGATCACGCTCTCCGACTCCTACCGACTGGGCGCCGTCCGGCTGCTGGAGGCCCTTACCCGGGATGCGCCCGGGGGCGAGGCGCCGGATCTCCTCGAGCTCCTCGACCAGTACGTGGGGAGCCTCGACCGCCGCATGGCGGAGCGCCTCGGCACGGGTCGGATCGATCGGCTCGTGGCGACGGGGGGCAACATCGAAACCCTGGCCGACCTGGCAGGGCGCGAGGGTGGCCTGCGCTCGGCGGAAGGCTGCGACGCACTGGCCGTAAAAACGCTGGCGGAGTGGATCCAGAAGCTCGCCCGCCTCTCCTACGCCGAGCGGGTGGAGTCGCTCGTGCTGCCCCCCGACCGCGCGGACGTGATCCTCCCGGCCGGGGTCGTCTACTACCGGCTTGCCGCGGTGTCACGCGTCGATCGCATCCTCGTCCCGCGCGTGGGGCTGCGCGATGGCCTGGTGCGGGACGTGGTCGAAGGCCACCTCGATACTTCCCTCGCTGCGGACCGGCGCGAGACGGTCTTGGCGGGCGCCCGCGCGCTGGCACGCAAGTACCACTCCGACATGGAGCACGTGGAGAAGGTGCGCGAGCTCGCGGTGAGCCTGTTCGATCAGACGGCCGCGCTGCACGAGCTCGGTCGCGAGGAACGCGTGCTGCTCGAGGCGGCGGCGGTCCTCCACGATATCGGGGGCTTCGTCTCCGCTTCCGCACACCACAAGCACTCGCACTACCTGATTCGGGTGAGCGATCTGGTGGGCCTCTCGGAAGAAGAGCGAGAGCTTGTCGCCCTGGTCGCGCGCTACCACAGACGCAGCCACCCGAAGCGCACGCACCCCTTCTACGAAGCGCTACGCAGGGAGGACCGCGACCGCGTGGCCAAACTCGCGGGCCTTCTTCGTCTGGCCGACGCCCTCGATCGGGAGCACCAAGGCAAGGTTGCGTCGATCGCCGCGCACCTCGGCAAGCGCTCCGTGGATCTCGTGCTCGAGGCCACGACGGGGCGCGGCGACCTCGCCCTGGAACGCTGGGCGGTGCGGCGCAAGGGTACGCTCTTCGCCGAGGCGTTTGGTCTCCCCGTGCGCGTTCTGCCATGACGGCACGGCGCGTATCCCGTCCCGAAGGCGCCCCGCCCGCGACGCCCGTTGAGGTGGAGTGGAAGCTCCTGGCGCCCGCGGACGTGTCCGACGAAGAAGTGGCAGACGTGGTGCGCGATTCGGGGCTGACGCTCTCGCCGCCCTCGAAGCGTCACCAAGTCGACCGCTACCTCGACACACCGACGATCGATCTCGTCCACAACGACATCAGCCTGCGGCTACGCGAATCGAGCGGAGGTTGCACCCTCACGCTCAAGATGCGGTTGCCGAGCGAGGACGCCGCGGCAGCCGAAGGCGCGTGGACCCGGCTCGAGATCGAGGAGCCGGTGCGGCGTGGGGCCCCGCCCCCCGAGCGCGCCTTGCAGCTTCCCGAGCGGCTACGCAACTATGCGGAACCCTTTGTCCTCGCCCGCCCGCTGGTGGAGGTGGCCCGGCTTCAGGTCGACCGCACGCTGCGCGAGCTCCGCGGTCCGCTTTCGGGAGTCCGCGCCGCGCTTGCCATCGATCGCGTGCGCGTGAGCGGTCAAGAGCGCGCTGGGGAGTTCACCGAGGTCGAGCTCGAGGTGCTCTCCGGCGACCCGGTGGCCCTGGCACGCCTCGCCGGCGATCTTCAGCACCGACTCGGCCTGGTTCCCTCGGCCTCGGACAAGCTGACGCGCGCCTTGGCCCTGGCCGGCATGGAGCCGCCCGAGCCCGCCTCGGCCGCCCCGGGGCTTGTGGCCGAGACGCGCCTGCGCGAGGCCGCCGCACACATCCTGCGCGTACACTTGCACGCGTTTGCCCTCGCCGAGCCGGTCGCACGCATCGGCGAAGACCGGGAGGGCGTGCACCGGATGCGCGTCGCCACGCGCCGGATGCGCGCGACGTTTCGCCTGTTCACGGACGCTTTCCCGCCGAAGGGACTCGAGCGCGCCCTTTCGTTCATGCGGCGCATGGGTGCGGAGCTCGGGCGCGTGCGCGACCTCGACGTGATGCTTGAGCAGCTCCCCGGGCTCTCGCGAGAGCTGCCTCAGATCGTGGCCGCCGACCTCGACCCGTTGCGCGAGCTCTTGGTCGAGTTCCACGCCCGAGAGCGGCGTCGCCTGGTGGCGTGGCTCGGCTCGACGCCGCGCCTCGCGCGGGCGCAGGCCTTTCAGCGCTTTGCCCTGAGCGTCCCGCTGCGCCTGCGTGGATCCGCGGGACGCCCCCTGCACGAGGTTGCGCCGGTGCTCCTGCAAAGCGCAGCCCACCGGGTCTTTCGGCGGGGAGACCGGGTGCGCAAGAGCTCGCCCCCCGAGCACCTCCACGCCCTGCGCATCGCCACCAAGCGTTTGCGCTACACCGCCGAGGCGCTGGCGGAGCTCTACGGAGATGACCTCGCCAGGTGCTTGCGGCGCATGGTGAAGCTCCAAGACGTGCTCGGCGCTTACAACGACGCGCACGTGGCGCAGGCGCTGCTCTCGGGCTGGGTCGACACTCCGCAGGGTCGGCGTCTGCCGCGCCGTACACTTGTGGCAGTGGGCAGCGTGATCGCAGCCCAGGACGCGCGGGCGGACCAAGCCCGACGCGCCTTTCGCAAAGCGTGGAGGGAGTTCTCGCGCGAGAAGGTGCGCCAGGAGTTCGAGGCGCTGGAGCGGCTTCCCCTTGGCCGCGCCTAACCCGGTTGCCAGAGCGTTCCACCCGAGGGACCGATGCGCGCAAGGCGCTTCGCCCGTCTCACCCCTCTCCGTGTGAGGAGCTCGCGGCCGGGGGCACTTGCCCCGCCTCGCTCGCCCCCCCGCGCCCCACACGGCGCCGGAGCACACCCATCA
>DAIOWK010000043.1:0-16796 GCA_036758525.1 Myxococcota bacterium | reverse complement strand
ACCATGGAGTTCACCCCAGACTCCCTTCGGGTAGCTGCGGGGAGTTCGATGCCGAAGCCGCGAAGCGGTTTCCCCTTTTCTGATGCCACGAGACCCTCTCGCAGCGGCACCGGCTAAGCTCCGGGTCCTCACACGCGGGCGCTGGGGGCCTCTCCCCCCCGCCCACTCGTTGGGTCTAGGGGCGGGGGGCGGTCCCATGGGGCTTACGCCGAGCCGAGCTTGGCGGCAACTCCGGTGTCGAGGAGTCCTCAGCGGACTCCTCACGCTGGGGTTACTCGCCTTCGCTGCCGCGTCCTTCGCGAAATCCGACGCCACGGTCGTGGCTTCCCGGATCGTGTCCCTCAATCCTTCGCTCACGGCCATCCTTGTAGCGCTCGGCGCGGGCAATCTTCTGGTGGGGATCGACGACTTCTCCGCCCAGCAGCAGCCCGCTCTTGGAGGGCTTCCCACCGTGGGCGGGCTTTACGATCCGAGCCTAGAAGCTGTGGTGGCGCTGCGACCCGATCTCGTGGTCCTCGTGACGAGCGCAGCGCAGCGCGATTTTCGCGCGCGCCTCGAAACCCTCGGCGTGTCGGTGCTCGCCCTTTCACCCCTTAGCTTCGGGGAAGTGCTCGAGTCGATCGAGACGCTGGGTGCGCGCACGGGTCACGCCGCAGCCGCCCATGCGCGAGTGGCTGCGATCCAAGCCGCACGCGCCGAGGTCGAACAAAAGGCTCTCGGGCGCCCCCGCCCTCGCGCGGTCCTCGTGCTTCAACGAGAGCCTCTGTTTGTGGTGGGCGCCGGGAGCTTCATCGACGAGATGATGCGGTCTGCTGGGGCGCGCAACATCGGCGCGGAGTTTTCCGAGCCGTATCCACGCGCCTCACTCGAATGGCTGGTGGCAGCTCGCCCCGATGTCATTTTGGATGCCTCCTCCGAGCCCGGAACGCCACAGGAGTTCTGGTCGCGCTGGCCGTCGATTCCCGCGGTGGAACGAGGGCGGGTCGTCCCCCTTGCACCGGGTGTCGTGACGCTGCCGGGCCCGGAGCTCGATCGGGCGCTCCGCGTGCTGGGAGAAGCGCTCGCTCCGCCCGAAACCAAGCGGACGGTCCGGTCCGCACCGTGACCGGCGCGTCCCCGCTCTCACCCCGCCGGCTGGTACTCGTTCTCCTTGTCCTCCTGACCTTCCTTTTCTTGGGCAGCACGCTGGCGCTGATGGCCGGTCCGGCCTGGCTCCCCCCGCGCGAGGTTCTCCGCATTCTCCTTGGATTCCCGACCTCTTCGGAGGTCAGCCTTCCGGCCGGGGACATCGTGCTTCGGATCCGACTCCCGCGGCTCCTGCTCGGCGGAATCGTGGGTGCGTCACTTTCCGTCTCGGGCGTCCTCTTCCAGGCCTTGCTTCGCAATCCGCTGGCTGATCCCTTCGTGCTCGGGGTCTCCGGAGGCGCCGCACTCGGCGGAATCCTGGTCCTTGGTTTTGGAGGGGTCCTGGGCATGGGCTACGCCGCCGTTCCGCCCGCCGCCTTCCTGGGATCGATCGCGACGGCGCTTCTCCTTTTCGCAGTCGCCGGCGCGCGCGGGCGTCTCTCTTCCACGAGCCTCTTGCTGACCGGCGTTGTCTTCAACGCGATTGCGTCGGCGGCCATCGTCTTTGTGGCCTCGCTCTCGGGACTCTCCGAGGGCACCAGCATCTTCCTCTGGCTGATCGGGAGTCTCTCGGCTGCGCGGGAAAGTTCGACCCTTCTGTGTGGGCTTTTTCTGCTTGCGGGGCTGGCCATCGTTTGGCCGCAGGCGCGCCGCCTCGATCTCCTGGCGCTCGGGGAGGAGTCTGCGGCACAGCTCGGTGTCGACGTCGAGCGCGTGAAGCGCATTCTTCTCGCGGCGACCTCCCTCATGGTGGGGGCGGCGGTTTCGGTCTCGGGGCTGATCGGTTTCGTCGGCCTGATCATTCCCCACTTTCTCCGGCTCCTCTTGGGCCCCGATCATCGCCTCCTGGTGCCCGCATCGGCCCTCGGGGGTGCCATCTTCCTCATTCTCTGCGACACGGCTGCGCGTACGGTGCTCGCAGGAGGTGAGCTCCCCGTCGGCGCGATCACCGCGCTCGCGGGGGGACCCCTCTTTCTTTTCCTGTTGCGGCGGCAGCAGGGGAAAGGCCTCCTGCCGTGAGCGAGATCGTCCTCGGCTTCGAGGGGGTGTCGCTGCGGCTTGGGGGCCGCTGCGTCCTTCACGGCATCGACCTCGAGCTCTTGCGCGGGGAGGTGCTGGGCCTTCTCGGCGCAAACGGGGCGGGCAAGACCTCGCTCCTGCGGATCGCGACGCGGGTGCTGGCTCCGGATGCCGGCGGGGTCCGCCTCTCCGGTCGGCCCCTCGAGGAGTTCTCGCGCGCTGAGCTCGCACGGCGCATCGCCCTTGTGCCTCAGCGTTCAGAGGTCCCGTTCCCATTCCCCGCGGCGGAGATTGTGCGGATGGGGCGCGCACCGCACCTCGGTCTTCTCGGCTTCGAGTCTCGCGAGGACGTGGCGCTCGCGGACCGCGCGATGGAAGAGGTGGGGATTCGCGAACTCGCGCGACGCTCGATCCTTGAGCTCTCAGGGGGAGAGCAACAGCTCGTGGCCATTGCGCGCGGCCTCGTCCAAGGGACGCCCATCCTTCTGCTCGATGAGCCCACGGCGTTTCTCGACCTGCGTCATCGCGTGCACGTGCTCCGCCTGGTGCGCGGGCTTGCCCGTGCCGGGCGAGCGGTGCTCGTGGTCTCCCACGACCTGGGTCTTGCCGCGCGCTTTTGCGACCGACTGGCACTCCTCTCCGCCGGAGAGGTCCTCTCCGCGGGAGCTCCCGCCGATGTGCTGACCCCCGCCCACCTGCGAAGGGCGTTTGGGATCGAGGCGACGGTCTTTCGTGCCCCCGACGGAACGCCTGTTGTGCTGCCGGAGGGAGATGCCAGGGGACCCGGATCACCGGGTTGGACCTCAAAGTAAAAATCAGTCTTGACTGTTTTTTATTCTGCCGGTAGCATTCGTCCCCGAATGCAAGAGGTCAGCTCCAAGCCGCGGCGCCGCACCCAGGACGAAAGAACTGCGGAGACCCGAGTCCGGGTGCTGGATGCTGTCCTCGCCTGTCTCGTCGAGCGGGGGTACGCCGGCACCACGACGACCGCGGTGGCGGAGCGGGCAGGCGTCTCGCGGGGGGCTCAGCTCCATCACTTTCGAACCCGCGCTGCCCTCGTGGCTGCCGCCGTGGAGCATCTCTATGCGGGGCTCACGGCGGACTATGAAAAGGCGTTCGCGAATCTGGCCCCTGGGGCGGACCGCGTCAGCACGGCGATCGATCTCCTTTGGGACACCTTTCTGGACCCTCGCCTTGCGGCGGTGCTTGAACTCTTCGTGGCGGGGCGCACGGACGATGAGCTCCGCGAGCAGCTCGCGAAGGTGGCCGCCCGCCACCGCGCCCGGGTGGCTGAGCTCGCTCGTACCAGTTTCCCCGTGGCTCCGCCCCGCGAGCAGGAGTTCGACGGACTGCTGACCCTGGTGCTCGACGCCCTCCAAGGGATGGCGGTCGCTCAGCTCGTCGAGCCCGACGAAGAGAGCGCGCGCGCGGCTCTTCTCCAGCTAAAGGGCATCGCCAGGGCGGAGCTCACAAAGGGCGGGATTCTCCGCCGCGCCCGCGTGTAGGGGGAGCGATGCCTGATCTCTCTCTTCTCGCTGCGCCGGGCTACCTGGGCCTCCTCGCTTTGGAAGCCTTCCTCATCGGACGGCTCAGCAAAGGCTCGTACGAGGTGCGCGACACGGCGGCGAGCCTCGCCATGGGCGTGGGCAACGCGCTGATCACCCTTGCCTTAGGTGGCGTGACGCTCGGCGTCTTCTTCTTCGCCTACAACTACCGACTCTTCGAGCTGGGAACTGGGCCTTTGGCCTGGCTCCTTCTCTTCCTCGCAGAAGACCTCGTCTACTACGGGTGGCACCGCGCCTCGCACGAGGTGGGGATCCTCTGGGCGGCGCACGAGAACCACCACTCGAGCCAGCATTTCAACCTAAGCACCGCGCTCCGCCAGTCGTGGACGACGCCCTTCACCACGCTCCCCTTCTGGGTGCTTTTGCCGCTTCTCGGCTTTCGCCCGTGGATGGTGCTCACGATGACTTCGCTGAGCCTCATCTATCAGTTCTGGATCCATACCGAGCTGATTGACCGGATGGGGCCTTTCGAGTGGATTTTCAACACGCCTTCGCATCACCGGGTACACCACGGCGCGAATGTCGAGTATCTCGATCGAAACCACGGCGGCATCCTGATCGTGTGGGATCGCCTTTTCGGGACCTTCGAACCTGAAAGAGCGCCGGTCCGCTACGGGCTCACCAAGAACATCCACACCTTCGATCCCCTGCGGATCGCCTTCCATGAATGGGCCAGCATGCTGCGCAAGGCGCTCCACGCCCGGTCCCTGCGCGAGTCGGTAAGCTACCTGCTAAAGCCGCCGGGCTGGAGCCCGGACGGTTCGACTCGCACGGCGCGGGAGCTGCGCCGGGAGCTCGCGCGCAGCGGTGCGGCCTCGGCCCTTTCCTAGAGTCCCGGACGATCGCCGTCCTGCTAGCGTCGGCCTCGCGATAAGGAGGTGCAGGTCCGTATGAGCGAAGCCACGATCTCAAAGATCCACGCGCGGGAGATCCTGGACTCCCGCGGCAATCCGACGCTTGAGGTGGATGTCGTGACCTCGGGAGGAGCTCGGGGCCGAGCCGCCGTTCCTTCCGGCGCGTCGACCGGATCGCGCGAGGCACTTGAGCTTCGCGACCGGGACCCGAAGCGCTTCGGAGGCAAGGGCGTGCTGCGTGCCGTTGCTCACGTGAACGGAGAGATTGCGAACGCGA
Organism: Myxococcota bacterium; assembly: GCA_036758525.1. Classification (GTDB taxonomy): domain Bacteria; phylum Myxococcota_A; class UBA9160; order UBA9160; family UBA9160; genus UBA9160. Next base: position 11,955 of record DAIOWK010000043.1, on the reverse strand, counting down.
TCGCAGGCTTTCCCTTGGGAACGATGGAACGCCAGCGGGATCTCGACCGCGCCCTGGTGGCCCTCGACGGCAGCGAGACGAAATCCCGTCTCGGTGCGAACGCCCTGCTTGGGGTATCGCTTGCGGCGGCCCACGCCGCGGCCGCGGGTGCGAACGAGCCCCTCTACAGGTTCATCGGCGGCGAAAGCGCGCACCTTCTCCCCGCCCCGATGATGAACGTCTTGAACGGCGGCGCCCACGCGGACAACAACGTGGATTTCCAAGAGTTCATGCTCTTCCCCCTGGGCGCACCGAGCTTTGCGGAGGCGCTTCGCTGGGGCGCAGAGGTCTTTGCGGTGCTCCGCAGCGTGCTCCATGAAAAGGGACTCTCGACGGCGGTGGGCGACGAGGGCGGCTTCGCTCCGGACTTGAAGAGCAATCACGAAGCGATCGAGCTCATTTTGCGCGCGATCGAGCGAGCGGGTTACCGGCCGGGCGAAGATGTCGCCATCGCCCTCGACCCTGCCGCAAGCGAGTTCTTCGAGAAGGGCGTTTACGTCCTCGAGGGCGAAGGAGTGCGCAAGAGCGCGCAGGAGATGATCGCCTTTTGGGAGGACTGGGTGCATCGCTACCCCATCGTCTCGATCGAGGACGGTCTGGCAGAGCAGGACTGGGAGGGCTGGGGAAGTATGAGCCGTGCGCTCGGGAAGAAGCTCCAGATTGTGGGTGACGACATCTTTGTCACCAATCCCGCCATCTTGCGACGGGGGATTGAGCTTGGCGTCGCGAACGCGATCTTGGTCAAGCTGAACCAGATCGGAACGCTCTCCGAGACCCTCGAGACCATGCGCCTCGCCCGCGAGGCGGGCTACGCCGTCGTCGTGTCGCATCGCTCGGGCGAGACCGAAGACACCACGATCGCTGATCTCGCCGTCGCTACCGCGGCGGGTCAGATCAAGACGGGGTCCCTCTGCCGCACGGACCGGGTATGTAAGTACAACCGCCTGCTCCGGATCGAAGAGGAGCTTGGCGGGCGAGCCCGCTATGCGGGCGCGGGGACACTGGCGGGAGCGGTCCGCCGCTAGAGGGGGCACTCCACGGTTCTCTGCGGGAGTGGCCTGCGCCTAAGGATCGCCAATTTCGTAGAACCGCTCTCCGAGAACCTTGCCTACACTGTCCGTTGAGCCCCCGGGAAGGAGTTCGCGCCCTGCGCAGCGTGGAGGACACTCGGCCCCGCCAGGGGCTCTCGGTTCCGCTCGTCACAGCGCTCGATCCCGAAGGCGAGCTCGTCGAGACGGATCAGCGCGCCCTCGTGCGTCACGTGATCCAGGACGGCTACGGCGCAGACATCGTCTTCGCCGCCGGGACCACGGGGGAATGGGATCGGCTCCCCCCAGCCCTCTGCCGGCGGGTGGTCCAGGTCTGCGCGGAGGAGGTCGCGAAGGCAAACGCCGCCTTGAAGCACGGGGTGAGCCGCCCCGTCGAAGTGTGGGCGGGGGTGACTGCCTCGTCGCCCGAAGAGACGCTCGAGAACCTGGACTTTGCGGTCGCGAATCCAGGGGTGGATGCGGCTGTGCTCGCCCCGCTGTCGATCCGTGGTCTCGCCGATCCGGTGCGCTTCGTGGCGCGCGATGTAGCGGACCTGCTCGACGCGCGCTCGCACCGCATTCCCATCTATCTCTATGACAATGCCGACATCGCAGTGAACCCAAGGATTCCCCACATCCGCACGCGGCAGGTAAAGGCGCTCTCGCGCCTCGACTTCGTACGCGGCATCAAGGTCTCAGCGCCGCGCAAGGTGCTCGGCAACTACACCAAGGCGGCGGCACATTTTCGGGAACGCGGGGAGTTTGGGATCTACGTGGGCGATGCGATGCTGATCTTCGAGCTCTTTCGCCCGGCGCAGGGTGCGCTGGGCCGGGTCGTCGAGGGCTGGAATCGCTGGCGCATGCGCGGTGGCGTGCCGAGCGGTGTGGTGGCGGGTCCCGCGAATGCGCTCCCCCGCGAGTGGGCCCGGGCCTGGCAGGTTTGTCGCGCCGGCGATCTCGAGCGCATGGAGGACGTGCGCGAGGTGCTCGAAGCGTTTCGTGTGGGAACACGCGCCGCCGGCGGCCGGCGCAGCATCGCGTGCCTGAAGCGCGCGCTCCAGACGCTCGGCGTCATTGGCTCCGATGCCGTGGCATCCGGCACGCCGAGCCTCGCACGGCCCGACGCAGAGCGCTTCGACGAGGCCTTCGCGCGCGTGCGTACTCTGGCGCGTGAGCGCATCGGCCCGCCCTGGGTGACGCACGCGCCCGCCGACGAGAGCGGGCGGAGCCTCGCGTGAGTCGCGCCGGGCTCGATCTCGCCGGCATCGGGAGCATGGTTGTCGACGAGCTCTACAGGAGCCCGCGTATTCTCGGCCCGGATGAGAAGGCCATCTTGCGCCCCTTCGAGGACGGTGCGCGCTCTCATGCCTTTGTGGGCGGCGTCGTCCTAAACCACCTCGGCTGGGCTGCCGCGCTCGGTCTGCGCGTGGGCATCTTTGGCAAGCAAGCCGACGATCCCCAGGGCCGCTTCTTGCGCGCCGCGATGGATCGCACAGGCATCGAGCACGAGCTCGTGCTCGACGGATCCGCGAGTAGTGTGGCGGAGATCTTCGTCGATGATGCCGGTGGACGCGCGATCTACATGGCGCCCGGTGCGACGGCGGAGACCAGCGCGGAGCACGTGCGCGTGCATCACGCCGCGTTCATCCAGCGCGCCCGCTGGCTCACCACGGAAGTCTCGCAGCTTCCCCTCGCGGCGGCGCTCGAGGCGGTGACGATCGCCCAAAAGGCGGGCGTCTCCGTGGCCCTCGACTTCGACGTTCCGCCGCGGGACGCGGTGCCCACGCTGGGAGATGAGCCGCAGCTCCATGCGCTTTTGCGCAGCACAGCTCTCCTCAAGCCGTCGAAGGTCGCGGCGCGCGAGCTCGTTCCGGAAGCCGGCGACGACGCGTTGAAACTCGCGCGGGCACTGCGCCAACGCTTCGGCCCGGGAATCGTCGTCGTGACCGACGGCGAGGCTGGCTGTGCCATCGCTTCCGACGGCTATGAGGGCTGGGTCGCAGCGCGACGGGTCAAGGCCGTGGACACGACCGGCGCAGGCGATGCCTTCTTGGGCGGCCTGCTCGCCGGGCTGCGCTACGGCCTCCCCTTGGCCCATGCGGGTCGGCTCGCCAACGCGTGCGGCGCGGCATGCGTGACAAAGCTCGGCGCATTCCCCGACGAACCCGCGGCGGCGCGCGCGCAGGTTCTTGAGCTCTGGGACGGACCGCCGCTCGCGCTAGAGCCCCTGCCGCGACCGAAGACGGTGTCAGCCCCCGACACTGCACGGCGATCTCCGGCGGGATCCGGGGAGGGCCAAGCAGCGCTCGACATCCTCGAAGCCGCTGCGCAGGAGCTCTCCCTGCTGCACCTGCGCAGCAAGGGTGCGGCCTATCAGCAAGCCGCGCAGATCGTGCGGGAGTCCGAGGCGCTCGGGGGACGAGTGCACGTGACGGGCGTCGGCAAGGCTGGGCACGTGGCGCGCTATGGCGCGGCGCTTCTCGCGTCGACGGGGACCCCAGCCAACTTCTACGACGCGAATGAGTCCGTCCACGGCTCCTCGGGTCAGATTGTGCGGGGCGACATCGTGATTGCGGTGAGCGCGAGCGGCGAAACAGAAGAGCTGCATGCGGCGATCGACGTCGCCCGCGCGCTTGGCGCGCGCATCGTCGCCGTCACGGGAAACCCAAGCTCCTACCTTGCACGAGAGGCGGAGACCGTTCTCGATGCGGGAGTCGCGCGCGAGGGCGGGAGCATGGGTCTTGCACCCCGGGCGAGCGTGGCCGCCCAGGCGATGGTGCTGGCCGCGCTGGCCGCGGTGCTCGAGCAGGGTCGCGGCTTCACACGCGCGGACTTTCACGCCCGCCATCCTGGTGGCACGCTCGGGAAAAAATCCAAAGAAAAAGCACCGTAGGGCAAAAGCTGTGTCCTCGTCCGCACAGCCTCCCCTCCCGCGCGAAGGCTCCCCACGGGCGCAAGTTCGCGTATCGTGGAAGTCGGCACCTGCCGCGGACCCCACGCGGGAGAGGAGGAGAGGCTGGGCAAACTCGTGATCCGGCCCGCGATGGAGAGCGATCTCCCGCGGCTTACGGAAATCTACAACCACTACATCCGCGAGACCGCCATTACCTTCGAGGTCGAACCCTACACCGTGGAGAAGCGGAAGCCCTGGCTCGCCCAGTTCTCGACGAGCGGTCGCTACCGGATTCTCGTGGCTGAGGCCGAAGGCCAAGCTCTCGGCTGGGCGAATAGCCGCCGTTTTCACGAGCGCGCGGCCTACGACCCGACGATCGAGACCTCGATCTATCTCGACGCGAATTGCCTGGGGCGCGGAGTCGGGACGGAGCTCTACGGGGCGCTCTTCGAGCTCGTGAGGGGCGAAGACGTCCATCGCGCCATCGGCGGCATCACGCTTCCGAACGCCGCCTCGGTAGCGCTCCACCGAAAACTCGGCTTTTCCCCGGTAGGCGTAATGCGGGAGGTCGGGCGAAAGTTCGGCCGCTGGTGGGATGTGGGTTGGTATCAAAGGGAACTGCCCTAAGTCGCTACGCTGCGCCTACTCACTGGGCTAGGACTTACGCGCACGGGCGCACCTACCGCATGCGACAGCGGGGCGGAGCGCGTCGCGGGGTCTTTGCCAATTCGGAGAGAATTGGCTGTCGGCCCTGAAAACTCTGTCGGCGCGCGAACAGTGATGTTTTGGTGACGGCCGCGATCGCCTCGAGCCATCGTATCCGCGGCGGATACGATGGCTCGCCCATCACGTCGTTGCCGAGTGGAAACTCATCGCGCGATTCCGCTACGGCTCGGAAGGACGGTCTCGGGAAAGTAGCGCCGAGTCCGATTGCAGAGCGAGCAGACCGAGAGCATGACGGGCACCTCGACGAGCACGCCGACCACGGTAGCAAGCGCGGCGCCCGATCCGGGGCCATAGAGCGCGATGGCCGTGGCGACCGCGAGCTCAAAGAAGTTGCTGGCGCCGATGAGCGCCCCGGGAGCGGCAACATCGTGGGGAACCCCGAGGAGCTTCATCAGGCCGTAAGCCAGCGAGGCATTCGTGTAGACCTGGATCACGATGGGCACAGCGATCAGCAGCACGTGCAGGAAGTGTGACGTCAGGTTCTCCGCCTGGAAAGCGAAGATCAGAACCAACGTTGCGAGGAGCGCGATGGGCGTCACGGGCTGGAAGGCGGCGACGTAGCGTTCCTCGAACCATCTCGTGCCCATCTTTCGGCGAAGGAGCGTTCGGCTCGCGCTCCCGAGGAGGAGCGGAATCACGATGAACGTCACGACGCTCGCCACCAGCACACCGAAGGGGACATGCAGCCCGCTGGCGCCGCTTACGAGGAGAGTCACGAGCGGCGCGAAGAGCAGAAGCATGATCAGGTCGTTCAGCGAGACCTGGACCAACGTGTAGGCCGGATCACCCCCGGTCAGCTGGGACCAGACGAAGACCATCGCCGTGCATGGAGCCGCCGCAAGAATGATGACGCCCGCCAGGTACTGATCCGCGAGATCCGCTGGGAGCAGAGATGCGAAGACATGCTTGAAAAAGAGCCACCCGAGAAGCGCCATGGAGAAGGGCTTCACGAGCCAGTTTACAAAGAGCGTGACCAGGATGCCGCGAGGCCGGCGGCGCACGCCCAGCACACTCGCCAGATCGATGCGCAGCATCATGGGATAGATCATCAGCCAGATGAGAATCGCGATCGGAAGGTTGATCTGGCTACTCGAACCGAGCTCGACGCGACGAAGGACGTCGATCACCCCAGGGAAGAGGCGTCCGAGCTCCACTCCCACAATCATGCAGAGCACCACCCAGAGCGAGAGGTAGCGCTCGAAGCCTCCGATCACGGCGCGCTTCACACGCGGCTCTTGCCGATGGCTTCGACCTCTCGCTGCAAGCTCACGCGGTTGAGGGACTCGATCGGAAGCGCTGCGAAGAGCCGGATGCGGCGATCGAGCGCCACGAGAGCGAGTCGGAACGCTCTCAGCCGCGCTTCCTCCGTCCCCACGAAGGCGGCGGGATCTTCCACGCCCCAGTGCGCGGTCACTGGCTGGCCCGGCCAGACCGGACAGATCTCGCCGGCGGCGTTGTCGCAGACGGTGAAAACGAAGTCGAGTGGCGGTGCGCCCGGTGCAGCAAACTCGTCCCAGCTCTTGCTCCGGAGCGCGGCCGTCTCATGGCCGAGCTCGTGAAGGAGGCGTAGCGCCACGGGATGCACCGCACCCTTCGGATGACTTCCAGCGCTGTGCGCGCGGAAGCGATCTGGCGCGATGTGCGCCAGGAGAGACTCGGCGAAGATACTCCTCGCCGAGTTTCCTGTGCATAGGAAGAGCACTTCGTACGGTCGCTCTGCCATGGCTTGCCTCTAGCGCGCGTTGGCCGAACAGCCGCACGCGGACGCAGGCACCGTGGAGACCTTTGGCGTTTCGGCCGCGATGGGGTCTTCTCCGTATCGCGTGCTCTCGCCGTGGGTGTGGAAGGTCTCCCAGCGCACACCCTGCGGGTCGGCCACCCACGCTTTGTCTCCCTTCGCGTAGCAGCAAGTCGTGTCCTTCTGCTCGAGGACATTGCGCCCGGCCGCAGCCAGACGGCCCGCCACTTCGGCGAGCTCGTCCGGTCGCTCGACCTGGAGTCCCAGGTGATCGACCCCGGTCGCGCGCCCGCGGGCCGAGATGGCAAAGTTCACCCGGGGATCTTCGAGCATCCACTTGGCGTAGTCAGAATGCGTCACAGTCGGTGTCGTTCCGAACATCTGCGAATAGAAGCGGATCGAATCCTCGAGATTCTCCACCGAGACGTGTATGTGCAAACGCTTCATGACGATCTCCTCTTGCGGGGGGTGGCGCGCGCCAGTCTGGGCGGCGCGCAGGCGGAAGGAGCGCAGACCCCTGCGCTCCCCTGGCAGCAGTTGTCGGTCAGAAACGCCACGAGGGCGCTCATGGCGGCGAAATCCGCGGCGTAGATGAGCGAACGTCCCTCACGCTTGCAGGCGAGGAGCCCCGCGTGTTTGAGCTGCGCGAGGTGGAAGGAAAGGGTGGGCGCGGGCACGTCAAGGCGCTCGGCGAGTGTCCCGGCTGGGAGCCCCGCCGGCCCGGCCTGGACCAGCAGCCGAAAGAGGGAAAGGCGGGTCTCCTGGGCGAGCGCGCCAAGGGCGTCGATGGCGGCGATCATTTCCATATTTCGAATAATATTGAAATATGGACCGATGTCAAGGGCGGCGTGCGGGGGCAGGCTTCACGCGCGTCCGCGCATTCCTGGTTTTGGCCGCGCCTTGCGGCAATGGGCGAAGCTCTTCATCCCGCCCCATCTGGCACGCAGGTCGCCTCGCGGCGGTGCTCGAGCAGCATCGCGGTTTCGCTCGTGCCCCGCATCTGGGCGGGACGCTCGAGAGAAGTCGAGAGAGCGCCCTGGTCCGAGGGGAAGTCCCTCTCCCCACCGTCAGCCCTGAAACAGCGCGGACCGCGCCGCGGTACAGTCGGCTGCGATTCGTGGGGTGACGAGCAACACGGGTCGAGCGCCGCACGATGGTGGGAGGTTCCGCGCGATCGATGGCCGCCCCGTTCCGACGAAGGGAACTCCTCCCTGCAGAGGGATCGACCATGAAACGCTGGTGGACGAAGCGCTTCGACTCGCGCTTCTATGTCCTTCTGGTTCGTCTCGTGGGGTCTCTCTGGTTCCTTTTTCTGGCGACCCTCTACGCGCGCCGCTGCGTCGAGATGATCCTCTGGATGCGAGTACATCCCAGGACGATTGCGGCTTGGGCCGGAACTCTTTCGGGTGGGTCGATGTTCGCCTTCTGTCTCATGGTGTCTTTCCTACTCTGGGTACGACCTGCTCCGAGAGCCCACGCGAGCGGCATTCTTCCGGGCGTCATTGCTTTCTCGGCCACCTACTTACCTTGGCTCCTTCTCCTCTTTTCGCGCGGTAGAGTGACTCCTCTTCTCGCAGGGATTTCGGCTCTGGCTGCATTGTTGGCGGGGGCGACGCTCCTCGTTTCTCTGCTCTATCTAGGTCGCTCCTTCAGCATCGTTCCACAAGCGCGGAAGCTTGTGACCTCTGGACCCTACGCGATTGTCCGTCATCCGCTCTATCTCGCAGAGGAAATGGCAATCGCAGGAGTCTTTCTTCAATACGCCTCGCAGCTCCTCGTACTGCCGCTTCTTCTTGTCCACCTGGTCCTCCAGATCCAGCGCATTCGGTACGAAGAGAGTGTGCTGCGGCGCGTCTTCCCTGAGTACGACAGCTACTCGAAGCGTACCGCGCGTCTGCTTCCCGGAATCTGGTAAAACAATTGAAGCCGGACCCGCTCGGCGAGAATGCCCCTTGCAAGAGGTGGGACAAAAGTTTGGCCGCTCGTAGGATGTGGGGTGGTTTCAACGGGAGCTGGCCTAGCGCTCAACGCCCTTGCGCGCGGGTTACCACCTCCTGCAGAGATAGGCTCCCGGCATGAGCCAGCCGCAGGGGGGGGCGAGCCCCTGCGCTCTCGGCCAATGCAAAGCCGCTTGCCTTCCTGCTTTTGCTCACGATCGCGCTCTTGCTGCCCTTCCTCGACAAGCCCCTGCATCTCGACGACCCCATGTACGTCTGGACGGCAAAGCGCATCGTCGAGCATCCAGCCGACTTCTACGGCATGGACGTGAACTGGTGTTACAGGATGGAGCCCATGGCGAGCGCGAACGAGAATCCACCCTTGGCGTCGTATTGGCTTGCCGCCGTCGGGGGCCTCTTTGGGTGGAGCGAATCCGTTCTCCATGCCGCGATGCTTTTGCCTGCGCTCCTCGCCGTGGCAGGGGTGTGGCTCCTGGCGCTCCTCCTGGGAGTTCCTCCTCTTCTGTCCGGTCTGGCTCTCCTCGCGATGCCTGGCTTTCTGGTATCGAGCACGACACTCATGGCCGATGTCTTGGCAACGGCGCTCTGGACCGGGGCCGTTCTGGCGTGGGTCCGGGGACTGCAAGAGCAGCGGACAGGCTGGCTTGCCGCAGGCGCGCTGCTCGCGAGTCTCTGCATCCTCACGAAATACGTGGGCCTCGCACTCCTCCCGCTCCTCTTCGTATACACCCTCTTGAAGGTTCGGCGATTCGATCGGCGGATCCTCCTACTCGGCGCGCCCCTCGGTTTCGCGCTCCTCTATCGCGCCCGAATGCTTGCCCGCTATGGCGTGGATCCGTTCACAGCCATTGGCACCTACGCGCTCACGGTGCGCGAGGCCTCCAAGGCCAGTGCTCTCGAGCTCCCATGGCTCGGTCTTGCCTACCTAGGAGGGGCCTGCCTCCCTGCCCTTTTCCTGGCGGGCTGGGTCTTCCGGAGAAAAGGTTGGGCACTCTGCGCAGCCTTCCTGCTTGCGGTCGGAGCGGGGCTTCTTCTCGAGGGCTCCTTTTGTGGCTTTGAACTCCGGACCGCGGAGGGAACACGCTTCAACCTGGTGCTTCACCTTTCGGCGTTCATGGCATGCGGCGCGATCGTCTTGGCGCTGGTCGTCCGTCATATGGTCCGCGAGCGCAGCGCCGAGGCGATCCTGATTGCCCTGTGGGTCGCAGGGATTTTTCTCTTTGCGAGTTTGTTCAACTGGAGCACGAACATTCGCTCGCTCCTCCCTGCCACACCCGCGGTGGCGATTGTGCTTGCGAGCGAGCTCCATCTCAGGGGTCGTAGCCGCGGACAGGCGGTACCCCTCACGCTGCTCGGGCTCAGCACTCTCGCCGGCTTGCTCGTTGCGCAGGGGGATCTTGCGTATGCCCGGTCTGCCCGCGAAGCGGCCCTCGCCGTCATGCAAGAGCATGGACAAAGCAAAAGACGACTCTGGTTCGAGGGGAGCTGGGGCTTTCAGTACTACATGGAGCTCGCGGGCGCGAGCAAGATCAACTGGGATCACTTGGAGGTGTCGGCAGGGGATCCGATGGTGCTGCCTTCTTCCAACTGCTGTCTGATCGTCCTTCCACCCGAAATGACCCACCTGACCAAAGACCACAGATTTCCCATGCACGCCATGGCGTCCACAGTCACCGGGGGCGCAGGCTTCTACTCCCACCTCCTGGGAGTGGTTCCCTACGTGTTCGGAATCCCGCCGGACGAAGTCTACTCCGTCTCCGATCTGTTCTTGACCGTCGAGTACCGGTAATCCGCCCTGCCCGTGGATTCAGACCGGCGGGCGCGGTCCGGCGGGTGAGACGAAGTCTTGGGAGCCCGGGTGGGGCGGCCTCGTTTTGGAGGGATCCGCTGCCGCGTTCGCCACCTGTACGCTCCCCGTCACTCGCGCGCTCGGGTCCTCCACCCTGAGGTCGGCGAAGCGGTAGCCGACACCACGCAGCGTCTCAATGAATTCCTTTGACGGGCCGAGCTTGCGCCGAATCCACTTGACGTGGGTATCGACGACGCGCACGGTCTTTCCAGAGTCGCCGCCCCAGACTTCCTCGAGAATCTGCTTGCGCGCGAGCACCCGGCCAGCGTGCCGCATCAGGGTCGCAAGCACGTCAAACTCTTTCGCGGTGAGGGCGATGGGTTTGCTCTCTACATGCACGCTGCGCTGTTGCGGGTCGAGGGAGAGCCCCCGGAAGCGCAGGAGACTTTCCGCGTCGCCCTCGCCCGCCGAGCGCAGAGTCCTGCGCAGAATTGCTCGGACGCGAAGCGCGAGCTCCCGGGGATGGAACGGTTTCGCGACGAAATCATCCACGCCCACCTCGAACGCAACCACCCGGTCCATCTCCGCGTTGGCCGCCGTGACCATCACGATGGGCAGGCGTGCGAGACGTGGCTCCTCACGGATCGTGCGACAAAAGCCGAGTCCAGAGAGATCCGGCAGGAGCAGCTCGACGATCAGGAGATGGGGGAGCTGCCGGCCCAAGAGCTCGAAGGCTTCGCGGCTGGTTCCCGCCGTCTGCACTTCGAGGCCCCCGGCTTCAAGGGCGCGCCGCGTCGCCTCGAGCGAGCAGGAGTCTGGATCCACAACCAAAACGCGCAGGATACGGTTACCTCCCGAAGGAAGCCGGGATTCCACCACCAACCCGCGACGAATGCGTGGGGTCGCCGTGTCGTACAAGCGAATAATCCGTGAAGTCTGCTCACGCAATTGACACTTCATCCTCAAAGCTGCGTCACCCGCCGGCGGCCGAAGGACGCTATCAAAGCGTCCGCAAAGCGGCCCTGGGAAATCCCCCCAGCCGGCCTCCGCGAATGGGGCATGGCTGCGCAGACAGAAGAGTCCCCGAGAAGACAACTCCTTCGCTCGACTTCACCGGAGAGCGGAGGGGACGCCAAGCCTTTGGGCGAGCTCTGGCGCGAGAACCCGAGCGCCTTCGATGCGTTCTATGACACCTACTTCCCTCGTGTCTACCGCTACTTCCAGCGCCGGGGCGGGGGTGTCGCGGAGACAGAAGAGGCGACGGAGTCGGCACTCCGCGCGATCTTTGAGGGAGTCTGCCGCGGCGGCGATCAGCAGCCTCTTGAACACTGGATCTTCCGCCAGGTGCGGGAAGTGGCACGCTTGAGCGACAGATCGTCACAAGGGGCCGATCTCCTGCGCGTCAGGAAGATCCCCGTCCCGCACCGGAAAAGCTCCGGGTTGGAGTGACTTCCGAATCTGGCCGCTCCCACGTAACTGCCTTTATCAGAAGGCTTTCTTGCCAGGTGAGATGAGAGATCGGACGGCCGAGACCGTCTCGTCGGGAGCGCTCGTCAAAGTGACACGGGAGCCACACAGAATCGTCGCTTTTTCGCCACCGAATCCCCCAATTGCGAGGCTAGATTCGCCCGCGCAAAAGTGCCTCCTGCTACCGCAAAGGAGCTCCCGTTGGAAGGTCATGAATCGGCAATCACGTTCGCGCTGAAACACATGACGCACGAGGGGATGGTCACCATGACGATCCTCGTGCTGATGTCCTTGGCCTCTTGGACGGTGATCGTCGG
>DAIOWK010000042.1:0-16978 GCA_036758525.1 Myxococcota bacterium | reverse complement strand
CAATCCTCGCATCGGTCTCACCTTTGCGAGCGGCCTGCGCTCCGTTTTGCGTCAAGACCCGAACGTCGTCCTAGTGGGCGAGATTCGCGATATCGAGACCGCCGAGATCGCGATCCAGGCCTCGCTGACCGGCCACCTCGTGTTCTCGACCCTCCACACCAACGACGCCCCGAGCGCCATCACCCGGCTCGTGGACATGGGGGTCGAACCCTACCTCGTGGCCTCGTCGCTTGTGGCCGTGCTCGCCCAGCGCCTGGTGCGGGTCTTGTGCCAGGAGTGCAAGGAGCCGTTTACGCCGACCCAGGAGCAGCTGGCCGAGATCGGGATCCGCGGCGAGCACAGCGTCTTCCGGCCCGTAGGCTGCTCGCGCTGCAACCACACCGGCTACCACGGGCGACTCGGGATCTTCGAACTCATGCTCGTGGACGACGATCTACGTGCCCTCGTGACACAGAATACGGACTCCAAGACGATCAAGCGACGGGCAATGGAGAAGGGGATGCAATCGCTGCGCTCCGATGGAGCGCGAAAGGTACTGGAGAGCGTAACCTCGATCGCGGAGGTGCTGCGCGCGACCGAGGAAGAGGGCGTCGTCGCCCAGATTTAGCGCTGCCGCAAGTCGCCTGATCCGGAAAGAACCATGCCGGTCTATGCATACAAGGGAATGACGAACGCGGGCCGCGCAACGCGCGGCTTCGTGGACGCGGACAGCGCGCGGGCCGCACGGGCCAAGCTGCGTCGCGACGGTGTGTATCCCACAGAAATCAACGAGAGCGGCCACGCAGCTGCGGTCACTACAACAGCCCCGACCGCCGAGCGGCGACGCTTTTCTATTTCGCTCCTGTCGCTCCGGCGCATTTCCGGGATGGACCTCGCGTTGGCTACCCGCCAGCTCTCGACCCTGGTCGGAGCGGGGATCCCCCTCGTCGAATCTCTAAGCGCCCTCTCCCAGCAGGTCGAGAACGCGCGGCTCAAGTCCGTTCTCGGTCGGGTGCGAGACCGCGTGAACGAAGGCTCGTCCCTCGCCGAGGCATTGAGCCAGAGCGGCCTGTTCAACGAGCTGTTTGTGAGCATGGTGCGGGCGGGAGAGACCGGCGGCGCTCTCGAGCAGGTGCTGGCGCGCCTTTCCGAGTACCTCGAGAGCCAGGTGCGTCTGCGGAACAAGGTGGGCTCCATTCTCATCTATCCCGCCGTGATGTTTGGATTCGCAATGCTCGTGGTGGTTGCGCTCGTGACCGTCGTGCTGCCCCAGATCACCCAGCTGCTCACGAGCCTGAACCAGCAGCTGCCGTTCTATACCCGGCTCATCATCGGGCTCTCGAACTTCTTCCGGGGCTGGTGGTGGGCGATCGCCGTCGTCGGCGTGGCCACGGCGGCTTCGGTGCGCGCCCTGCTTCAAACCGCCACGGGCCGGGAGCGTTGGGACCGCACCAAGCTCCGGCTCCCGGTCTTCGGTCGGGTGGTGCGGATGCTCGCCATCGCGCGCTTCACCCGCACGCTGTCCACTCTCCTTGCCGGCGGGATCCCGATCGTGAAGTCGCTTGACATCTCCAAACACGTGACCAGCAACGTGATCATCAGCCAGGCCATCGACAGCGCCGTGGAGAGCATCACGGGGGGCGCCTCGCTGGCGAAGCCTCTCCGGGCGAGCGGTCAGTTCCCACCCCTCGTGACTCACATGGTCGAAGTGGGTGAGCAAAGCGGCGAGCTCGAGGCGATGCTCGGCAAAGTCGCCGACACCTACGACGAGCAGGTCGACACCAGCATGACCCGGTTAACTGCGCTGCTCGAGCCGATGCTCATCCTGATCATGGTCGGCATGGTGCTCGTGATTATCTTCGCCACGCTCGTGCCGCTCCTGCAGGTCACGAGCTCACTGAAGTAAATGAGAGGACGCGTCGTCATGCGACAAAGAGACACGGGATTCACACTCATCGAGATCATGGCCGTTGTGTTGATCATCGGGCTCCTCGGCGGGATCGTGGGGACGGTCGTGTTCCGTCAGATCGACAAGGCCAAGGTCACCACGGCAAAGATTCAGCTCAAGTCCTTCGAGCAGGCGCTTGACGCCTATCGGATGGACAATGGCCGCTACCCCTCGACCGAGCAGGGTCTCGATGCACTCGTGCACAAACCCTCGGGGGATCCGGTCCCGAAGCGCTGGGCTCCCGAGGGCTATCTGTCCGGTGGGAAGGTCCCGCTCGATCCTTGGGACAATCCCTACCAATACGCCTCGCCCGGCACGCACAACCCCTACAGCTTTGACATCTGGTCGTATGGCGCGGACGGCGCACCCGGTGGCGCCGATAACGACGCCGACGTCGGCAACTGGACGGAAGACACGGAGGCGACGCGCGGGTGAGGGACCGCCGCTCGGACGGCTTCACGCTGGTCGAGCTGCTGGCGGTGATGCTGATCCTCGGGATGCTTGCGGCAATCGCGATTCCCGGCCTCTCGATCTTGGGAGCGCGGCCGCTGCGCTCGCAGGCCCAGCTCCTCGCAGCCGATCTTGAGTTTGCTCGCGTGCGAAGTGTGCTCCTCGGTGTACCGCACCGCGTGGTGATCGATCTCGACCACGGTGCCTGGCATGTCGAGTGGCTCGTCACGGAAGCCGAGGCTCTCGGCAAGGAGGTGCAGACCGAGAGCGCGGCGAGCGGCGGATCGGATCCAAAGCACCGCCTCGATCTCTCGGCTCCGCGCGGTGAGACGCCCGAGTACCGCCCGGTACCCGCGAAGATGGGCGCGACCAGCGCCCTCGAGGACGAGCTTGTGTTTTCGCGGATCGACACGACCCAGGGTCCCGTAAATCGCGGCACGGTGGCCGTGGGATTCGAGCGAGACGGCACCGCAGACCCGGTCCGGGTCGTGCTCGCCGACGCCCGGGGCCACGTGGTGGCGGTAGAGGTCGAGCCCCTCGAAGAAGAGGTGTGGGTGCACGATGCGGAGCGCTAGACCCCGCCTTCTCGCCTTCACGCTGCTCGAAGTGCTGGCCGCGGTCGCTATCTTGGCCCTCGTCTATACCGTGCTCGCCCGCGTCGGCATCCAGGGGTTTCGCGCGGAGGGAGGATCGGACCGACGTCTTCGCGCGTCGCTCATCGCCGATCAGGTGCTGGCAGAGATCGAGGAGCAGCTCCGGGCGGGCAGCGCCCCTCTCCTCGGCGAGAAAGACGCAACGCGCGAGGAGTACCAGATTCACCTGCGTGTCACGCCTTCGGAGATCGAGATCCCGGCGCGGTCTGAGGCTGCCACGCAGCGCATGCAGGCAGCGGCCGCGAAGCAGCCGAGCGGGGGGCCGACCGCGGCTGCCAAGCCCGGGGCGACCGGGCCCACGCCATCCTTCTTCCTACCTGCGGCGCCGGGTGAGCCCCCACCGGGCCGCCGCATCGAGCTGCGGGTTTCTTGGGTAGAGGGTGTGACAGAGTCTGCGGTGGTCCGCGAGACCTATGGGCTCGACCAAAAGGCCGCCGAGTCCCTCTTGAAGGCCCTCGACAGCGCAGCCAAGGCGGAGCAGGAAGCCGCCGCAGGCGTTGCGGCGCCCGGCGCAGCGCCAGCTCAGGGCGGGCAGCCGGTTGGGCAACCGGGCGCTCAGCCCGCGGCGCCCGGCGCAGGCAATCCCAACACGGGACCCGCGATGTGAGCGCGCACCACCGTCCGTCCTTTGCCTCCGGCTTCACCTTGCTTGAAGTGCTGGGGGTGGTGCTCCTCACCGCGCTCGTGTTCGCAGCCGCCGTGAACTTCTATCGCGACTTGTCCCGCAAGAGCACACATGCCGTGGAGCTCACCCGCGACGTCCGCTTTGCCAGCGCAATCCTCGACCGCGTGGCGCGAGATCTCGAGGGGACCGTCTTGATCACGAAGCCCGAGGAGAAGGACCCTCTCACCCATCCCTGGCTCTTCCTGGCTGAGGCGCAGGACGAATCTTTGGGTGCAGACCACATCAAGTTCATGACCCGGAGCCATGTCCCCCGCACCGGCTCTCAATACGAGAGCGACTTCGAGGTGGTGGCCTACATGCTGCACCGCGACAAGGAAGGCGGGCTTGAGCTTCTGCGCTGGGCGTCGCCTCAGCTTCCGGACAGACTCGACCGCTCTTTTCCCAGTGATCCGGGGGACGGGGCCCTGGTGCTGGCGCGCGGCGTCGAGCGATTCGGGGTGCGGTTTCTCACAGAGACCGGTGAGTGGAAGAGCACCTGGGACTCCTCCGAGCTCGTCGACTCGAGCAAGCTGCCCCTCGAAGCCGAGATCTCGATCGCGCTGGTGGACGAGCAGCAGCCGGAAAAACCCGAGAGTGAGCCCGCAACGCGATATGTGCGCCACGTGGTCATGCCGTTGCGCCCGCTCGACCTCGACAAGATGCTGCATCCCGAGAAGGCAGATCAGGCTGGAAACAAGGAGTCGAACTCGGGCGATTCCGGGAACAGCGGGATGACCGTTGGCCAGTGCCTTGCGCTCAACCCCGGGCTCTCCCTGCCGATTGATCCATCCGCGCTCGCCTCGATCCAGGGCCAGAGCGTCGCGTCGGTGGCGAAGAGCGCGGGCTTCGATCTACCGGGGAACTGCAAATGACGGGTCGCCCGCATGAGGAGCAGGGATTCATGCTGGTGGTGGCGCTGGTCTTCGTGCTGCTCCTCACGGCCACCATCGTGACGTTCCAGCGCCGGGCGATGCTCGACTGGATGATCGCGCACCATCGGGATGCCGCCGCCGAGGCGGAGGCTGCGGCGCGGGGCGGAGTCCGCCTCGGGATCACGCTCCTCCTGGAAGACCGCCTCGAGGAGACCGTGAGCGGGTTCAAGAGTGAGACGCTGGACGATGTGTGGGCGCGGGCCAGCGGGATCGACCTGCCCACGAAGGACGGCGTCCAACTCCGCCTCAAGATCGAAGACGCGGGAGCGCGTCTTAACTTGAACGCCCTCATCGACAAGGGGCATCCGCGAAAGTATTCGGAGCTCTTCCTGACGACGGTGCTCGACCAGGTGGTTCAGGACATCCCAAGCCGGCCGAACGCTCGTTCGTACGATACGGGCAAGCTCGCGCGCAATCTCCTCGACTACATTTCCGAGGACGAAGTGGGAATCGGCGGCGGTCCCAAGGACCAGCCCTACCAGCGCCGCAAGCCGCCCGGGCATGCTGCGAGCCGCCCGCTCCTTTCCGTGGACGAGCTGCGCCTCGTGGAGGGTTTCGACGCTGCACTCGTCGAAGCGCTCCGGCCCTACGTGACCGTTTACCCCTACGCAAAGGCGGACGGGATCAATCCCAACACAGCGCCGCCCCACGTGCTGGCCCTCCTCTTCCACGGCCTCGCCGACAACTTTCGCCTCGCCAACGAAAACGAGGTGAAATCTGTGCTCAAGGCGCGGGACCAAGGGGATGTGCTATGCGCCGACAGCGCAAAGACGCCGGGCTGCCAGAGTATCGGGGAGCTCCTGCCCGGCGAGATTTTCCCGCCGCCCACCTACGCCTCGAACGTGTTCACGATTCGGGCCGAGGCGAAGGTGGGTGAAGTGCGCCGCACGATCGAGGCCGTCGTGGATCGCTCCAAGCCCTCGCAGCCCCAGCTTCTGGCGTGGCGGGTGGAGTGAAGGGATGAGGTGGCTGCGCCCTCAGGGGGATGGGGAAGTGAGGTTTCTCTCGTGGCTGTGATGATGCGTCGAATCCTCGGGCTGGATCTCGGAAGCCATACCATCAAGGCGGTCGAGCTTCGTCAGACGCTCCGGGGGATCGAGGTCGGACAGCTGCGCGCTCTGACGGTGCACGAGGCGGCGGCCGACGACGCCGAGTCACCGCCCCTCGCCCAGCAGCTGCAAAGGTTCGCCGCGCTCTACCGGCTTCCTGGGGAGTACGTGGTGGCCGCCCTGCCCGGGGATCGGGTCACGACTCGCCGCCTCCTCCTACCCTTTCGCGAGCGGCGGCGCCTCGCACAGGCCATCCCCTTCGAGCTGGAAGGCCAGATGCCCTTCGCGCTCGAGGACGTCGTGGTGGACTGGGACGTGGTCCGAAGCGACGGTTCACGCACTGAGGTGATCGCGCTCGCAGCGCCTCGGACCGAGGTCGGCCGTCGACTGGAAACGCTGCGCGAAGCGGGCCTTGAGCCGCGCACGCTCGAGATCGAGGGGCTTGCGCTGGCGAATCTGAACGCGCTGTTCCCCCAGACTGGGACGAAGCTCTACGTGGATATCGGTCACCGCAAGACGACGCTCACCCTTTGTGCGCAGGGGAAGCCACTCGCCATGCGAACCGTTCCCGTTGCGGGTCGCGCCCTCACCCAGGCGATGGCGGACGAACGCGGGCTCGTCTGGAACCAAGCCGAGGGCGTAAAGTGCGACGAGGGTATCCAGTCCTCCGCTGCTGCACATTTCGTGATCGACCGGCTGGGCCGCGAAATCGTCCGGACTCTCGGCGGCTTCGAGAGCTACCTCGTGGGCCAGGCGCCCCTCGACGAGCTCACGCTGCTTGGCGGAAGTGCTCGCTTGCATCGCATGGACGAGCTGATTGCCGAACGGGTGGGCTTGCCGGTGGTACGCATGACGTTCCCCCGCGGCGAGGCCGGATCCGCCCTCGTGGCCGGGGGGGACCCGTTGCTTTTCTCCAATGCCCTGGCACTCGCCCTGCGTGGCACCCTGCGCGCGAATACGCGGATGAACTTGCGACAGGAGGAGTTCGCCTACCGCATCGACCTCAGGCAGCTCGGCCGTGAGCTCACGGTGACCGCGCGCCTTGGGGCGCTGGCACTCGCGCTCGGTGCCGTCGTCCTCGGCACCTCGATCGTGATCCAGTCACGCAGGGCGGACGCCCTCGAGCGCGAGCTGCGCGCCCAGTATGCCCAGGCGTTCCCCGGACAGAGTCCACCCACCAACGTCGGTGTGGCCATGCGCGAGGCCGTACGCTCCGCCCACGAGCGCGCCGACGCCCTCGGCGTCTACCGGGGCAATCTCTCTGCCCTCGACCTCCTCTCGGAGATCTCGGCCCGCGTCCCCCAGGATCTCCAGGTCGTCTTCGAGGAGCTCAGCATCGATCGCCAGGTGGTGCACATTCGGGGCTATTCGAAGAGCTTTGAAGGCGTGGATCGGTTGCGTACGGAGCTCTCGAAGTTCGAGCCCTTCTCCCAGATCCAGGTGAGCGAGATCCAGAGCGACGAGAAGCACGGTGGCAAGAGCTTTAGCGTCACGATCAGCATGACACAAAAGGGGGAGGCGGGATGAGCGAGCTGCTGGCTCGCGTGCGGGACTTCCTCGCGAACCTCTCGGCGCGCGAGCGCCTCCTGTTGGGCGGTGTGGCGGGGCTCTTCGGCCTGCTTGTCGTGTATGGGATCATGGTGAGACCCGTGCTTGCGCTGCGCGGGCGGGCCTCCGCGCGCGTCGAGGCGGCGGAACAGGACATCGCCGCGATGGCGCGGCTGCGGGCCGAGTATGATGAGGTGAACGGTCGCCTCGCCGCCGTCGAGCAACGCATCGCGCAGGGCCCCTCGGGCAATATCTTTACCACGCTCGAGTCCCTCGCAAAGCAGTCGGCGATCACCGTGGACTCGATGGAGCCCCAGGCCGCGCAGGCGGGGACGCGCTACCGCGAGACGAAGGTGCAAGTCGTGCTGAAGGGAGTCACGCTCGCCCAGATGGTGAGCTACCTGCAGGGCATCGAGTCGGCTCCGCAGCTGCTCTCGATCAAGAGCCTGCGCGTGCGCACAAGAGTCGACAAGCCTGACCTTCTCGACGTCACGTTCACCGTTTCGTCGTTCGAGCCCACGTGATGCCGTCCCTCGTGAGATCGGCCTCCAGCGCCGGGCCGGTCGAGCTCCCTCGCTGGGTGCGGACCCGGGCCATACCCGTCGCTGCCGCCTTGCTCACGCTGCTCTTCGTGGTGACCGGCTTCCCCTATGACCGCCTGGCGCCGGCCGTCGCGGCGAAAGCGTCCCAAGCCCTCGGCGCCCAGGTCTCCATCGCGAGCCTTGGCCCGAGCCTTTCGCTGCTCGGCCCCGGAGTGCACGCGAGCGGCGTCTCCGTGGTCTGGCCCGACGGCAGTCAGCTCCGGCTCGACAGCCTGCGCGTGCGACCCGCGTGGTCATTCTCCTGGCTCCGCGGCCGGCCGGCGATCGCACTTCGTCTCGTCGCCCCTTTCGGGCAGGTGAGCGGAACCCTGATCGTCGGCTCAGCGCCCCGTTTCGATGGCACCGTCCGCGATCTCGAGCTCGCAAAGCTTCCGCTTCAGAACCTGGCTCCGGGTGCGTCGCTCGATGGCAAAGCCAGTGGCGATCTGGACCTCACGAACACGCCGGCGGGTGCCCGTGGATCCTTTCACGTCGAAGCTCGAGACGGCTCGATCGCGCTTCCGAACCTGCCGATCGCCCTGCCCTACACGACACTGCGTGCGGAGGTCCAGCTCACGGATGCGGCGCTCGCGGAGATCTCCTCTCTCACGCTCGAAGGCCCCCTGCTCTCCCTGCAGGCAAGCGGCAGCGTCGGCCGCGCCGCCATGCTGCCCGCGGCGCCCCTCAATCTCACGCTGAAGCTCAAGGCGAAGGACCCCTCGGTCGGGCCTCTGCTCGCGGCGTCCGGCCTGCACGTCGCGGCCGACGGGAGCTCGGAGCTGCGCATCACCGGCACGGCCGCCCAGCCGCTCCTGCGCTGAGCCATGGCGAAGGCCGAGTCGCTGCAGTCGCTTCAGAAGGTCTTCAAGACACTCGCGGACCCAACCCGCGTGCGGATTTTGGCCTTGCTGGAGCGGGAGGAGCTCGCGGTACAGGACCTGATGCAGGTCCTGGGCATGGCGCAGTCACGCGTCTCCCGGCACCTCGCGATTTTGCGGGGGGCCGGTCTCCTGCGCGGGCGTCGAGACGGTACCTTCGTGTACTACCGCTTCGTTGCGCCCGAAGGAGGGGTGTGGCGCGAGAGCTGGGAGCTCGCAAAGCGAACGCTCGCCGTCAGCGAACCATTGGGTGCAAGCCCGTCAAAGGACGCCACCCTCGCGCGGGACGCAGCCGCTCTCGCCCGCGTTCTCGAGGCCCGCTCCGCACGCTCCCGGGCCTTCTTCGACGCGGTAGGACCGGAGTGGGACGCACTGCGCAAGGTCTTCAACGATGAGGCACTGCGCGCCCGGGCCGTGGCGCGCCTTGTGCCCCCCGGT
Source organism: Myxococcota bacterium (assembly GCA_036758525.1). Lineage (GTDB taxonomy): Bacteria > Myxococcota_A > UBA9160 > UBA9160 > UBA9160 > UBA9160. The sequence continues at coordinate 7,858 of DAIOWK010000042.1, read as the reverse complement.
CTGCGTGTCGCAGACATTGGGACAGGCACTGGCATCCTCGCCCTTGAGCTCGCTCAGCTCGGGCTGCGGGTCGTCGCGGTCGACAACTCGCCGCGGATGCTCGAAGCAGCACGCGCCAAGCTCACGGCGGCCGGGGTGCGCGGCGTGGAGCTCCGCCGGGGCGAGGCAAGCGGGCTCCCCTTGGCCGATGGAGAGATGGACGCCGCGCTCGCACACATGGTGCTCCAGTATCTACCGTCGCCGGGGGACGCGATCCGCGAGATGGCACGCACCGTGCGCCAAGGCGGTGTCGTCGTGATCGTCGACTTCGTGCGTCACGACCGCGAATGGATGCGGGCGGAGCTCGGCGTCACCTGGTTGGGCTTCGCCGAGGCCGAGGTCCGCGGCTGGTTCGAGGCGGCCGGGCTCTCGGAGTTCCGCGTCGAGGTGCTCTCTCCCCTTTCCCCCGGCCGAGACCTGCCCGCGAGCTTCATCGCGTCCGGGCGACGCGCCGCGGAGGCGGGCGGCTAGGGCCTACCCGTTTCCCGCGTGGGCGAGGCAGACTTCGCGTGCAGCCGCAGCCAAAGGGCTCCCGTACCCTTCCCCGCGTGATCCAATTCCGCGCGGTCCTTTTCGACGCCGCTGGAACGCTCATCCACCTGCGCGAGCCGGTGGGAGAGACCTACCGTCGACTCGCGATCCCCTACGGCGTTACGCTCCCGGTCTCTCGGATCGAGGAGGCGTTCCGTCGTGTCTTGCGAAAGGCGCCTCCCATGGTGTGGCCCGGCGAGGGCCCGGCCGAGGTCGCGGAGCTTGAGCGGCAGTGGTGGCGCACGGTCGTTCGAGAATCCTTCCGAGCCGCCGATGGCAGCGTGCGTTTCGCAGATTTCGAAGGCTATTTCTCAACGCTCTTCCGACACTTCGCCCGCCCCGAGGCGTGGGTCGCAGCGCCAGGCGCGCTAAAGACCCTTCGCGCGCTCCGCGCGAGCGGGAGTCGCACCGGCGTGGTGTCGAACTTCGACCACCGCCTGACCGGTCTTCTCGAGGGTCTTGGACTCGCGCCTCAGCTTGAGGTGATTGTCCGCCCCGCCGATGCGGACGCTGCGAAACCCGACCCGCGGATCTTTCGCTACGCCCTCCGGCTCCTTCGGCTACGTGCGGAGGAGGCGATCTACGTCGGTGATGACGCGGAGCACGATATGGCTGGCGCGGAGTCCGCGGGGCTCACCGCGATCGACGCCTCGTCGCTTGCTACTCTCGACGAGCTTGCTCCGCGGATTCGCGCCCTCTCGAAGGAGAAACCGGCTTGAACGACACACTCACCGCTGTCCCGGCATCCTTCTTCTGCGATCGCTTCGGGCTGGACGACGGATGCCTCACGGCCACCCTAGGCACGGCTTTGGAGCGCCGGGTGGACCACGCAGATCTCTTCTTCGAGTATACGACCGAGGACTCGGTCGCCCTCGAGGAGGGAATGGTCAAGACGGGCGACCGGAGGTTGTCCCAGGGTGTGGGTGTGCGCGTCCAAGCGGGAGAGCGCCAGGGCTACGCGCACTCCGACGAGATCACCGTCGAGAGCCTGCAGGTCGCGGCCAATACCGCTCGCGCCATCTCCGAGGGGCCTGGGCCGGGGCATGCGGTCGCCGTGCACAGCGCGCTGGCGCCTGCCCGCAACCTGTACCCGGTGACGCGCCCTCCAACGGATGTGCCGGTTGACCAAAAGGTTGCTCTGCTGGGCGAGATCGACGCCTACGCCCGCAGCCTCGATCCGCGCGTTACGCAAGTCATGGCGAGCGTCGTCGCACAGCATCGCCTCGTCCTGATCGCGGCAAGCGACGGCACCTTTGCCGGAGATGTGCGTCCTCTCGTTCGTTTGAACGTCCAGGTGATCGCTGCGAATGCCGCGGGGAGCCGTCGCGAGTCCGCCTACCAAGGCATGGGCGGCCGCTTCGAACTCGAACGCGTCCTCGATCCCAAGGCGTGGCGGCCGCTGGTCGCTGAGACGGTGCGTCTGGCCTGCCTGAACCTTGACGCGATCTCCTGTCCCGCGGGAACCATGGACGTGGTGCTCGGCCCTGGGTGGCCCGGCATCCTGCTCCACGAGGCTGTGGGCCATGGCCTTGAGGGCGACTTCAACCGCAAGAAGACGTCGACCTTCGCCGACCGGATCGGACAGCGAGTGGCCGCACCGGGCGTCACCGTCGTTGACGACGGCACGATCCCCACGCGTCGCGGGTCGCTCAACTTCGACGACGAGGGCACGCCGACCCAGCGTACTGTGCTGATTGAGGACGGCATCTTGCGCGGGTACCTGCAGGACCGGCTCAATGCCCGGCTGATGGGCATGGCCGCGACGGGCAACGGCCGCCGGGAGAGCTACGCGCATCTGCCCATGCCGCGCATGACCAATACGTTCATGCTGGCGGGCACCGATCCGCCGGAGGACATTGTGCGCTCGGTGCAGCGCGGACTCTATGCGGTGTCGTTCAGCGGAGGCCAAGTCGATATCACGAGCGGAAAGTTTGTGTTCAGCGCGAACGAGGCCTACCTGATCGAAGACGGCCAGATCGGCCGGCCGGTGAAAGGCGCCACCCTGATCGGCAATGGACCGGATGCCCTGCTGCGCGTCTCGCGCGTCGGAAACAACCTCGAACTGGACCGCGGTGTGGGTACCTGCGGCAAGGACGGACAGAGCGTCCCCGTTGGGGTGGGGATGCCCACCATCCGCCTGGACGCTCTCACGGTGGGAGGCACGGAGGCGTGAAGAACCCTCCCGACGCGGCCGCCGTCGTAGCGCACGCGCTCTCCCACGCACGAAAGCTCGGCGCGGCGGCCGCAGATGCGATGCTGGTGGAGAGCGATGGGGTCGAGGCCCGGGTTCGAGACCGGGAGATCGACTTCGTGAGTCAGGCCCGGGAGCGCACCCTCGGGATCCGCGCATTCGTAGGCGACGCAAAGGGCCTGAGGACGGCGCTTACCTCGACGAGCGACCTCGCCCTGGCTGCCGTTACGCGGATGGCGGAGGAGACGGTGGCACTTGCCCGGGCAACGGCCGCAGATCCGGCGGCGGGGCTGCCCGAAGGCGGTTTCGCGAGCGACCTCCCCGACCTTGAGCTGTTTGATCCTGCCGATCGTGCGCTTGAGGTGGAGGCACGCATCGAATCCGCGCGGTGCGCGGAGGCCGCCGCGCGCGCACTCGACCCCCGGATCACAAACTCCGAGGGGTCGCAGGTCAGCTCCCACTTTCATCGGGTGGTTTACGGCAGCAGCGCTGGCTTTCTGGGCGAATACGAGTCCGCGAGCCATGCGCTCTTCTGCGAGCCGATTGCACGCGAAAACGGTGCCATGCAACGGGACTACTGGATGACGCTTCACCGCCGGATCGGCGGCCTCGAGGATCCCGCGGCCGTCGGTCGGCAGGCGGCGGCGCGCGCCCTGCGTCGGCTCGGAGCGCGTCGTGTGTCGACCTGTGAGGTGCCCGTTATTTTCGACCCGCTGACAGCGCGCAGCCTGCTCTCCCACCTGTTCGCCTGCGTCTCCGGTTATGCCGTCTACCGCGAGACGAGCTTCTTGGCGGGCCGGATCGACGAAGCGATTGCAAGCGAGCACGTGACCGTGGTGGACGACGGCCGACGCCCGGGAGGGCTCGGGAGCCGGCCCTTCGATGGAGAGGGGCAACCCACGCGCCGCAATCTCATGGTCGAGCGCGGGCGCCTGCGCGGCTATCTCCTCGATACCTACTCAGGACGCAAGCTCGGCCTTGCGAGCACGGGCAACGCCTCCCGCGGCGCAGCGAGCGGGCCGAGTGTGGGCCCGACGAACCTCTCCCTCGAACCCGGGACACAAAGCCTCTCGGAGATCGTCGCGACGACCCCGCGCGGGCTTCTCGTGACGGAGCTCATCGGCCAGGGCTTCAATCCCGTCACGGGAGACTACTCGCGCGGTGCCGCCGGCCTTTGGATCGAAGGTGGGGAGATCACTCACCCCGTGGAGGAGGTCACGATCGCCGGGAATTTCGGCGAAATGCTGCGCGCGCTCGACAAGGTGGGCAGCGATCTTCTGTGGCTGGGTTCGATCGCCTCGCCGTCGGTGAGGATCGCAGGCATGACCGTGGCGGGGTCGTAGGCGTGGCAGCGCCGGGCACACCGGCCGCCAATGTGATGATCGGTCTCTCCATGCCGGAGACCGATACTTGGTCGCCCCGCGTGGTGACGGCGCTCGGCATGAATCCGGGGATCTTCACGGGCCCAGGCACCAACACCTACCTGATCGGTACGGGAACGCACCGTATCCTGCTCGATACCGGCCAGGGAGTGCCAGCGTATGGGCCTGTACTCGCGCGAGCCCTCGAGCATGCGGGCTGCACTGGACTCCAAGAGATCGTGCTGACCCATGGTCATGTGGATCACATCGGCGGGGTGCGCACCGTGATCGAGCAAGTGGGGCCGCTGCGGGTCTCCAAGCTCCCCGACCCCGACGATTTCGCGACCGGCCTCCTGCTCTCTCCCCTTCACGACGGCGACGTGGTCCAAACCGAAGGTGCCACACTGCGTGCGGTGTTTACGCCGGGTCATGCACGCGACCATCTGTGCTTCTGGCTCGAGGAGGAGCGCGCGCTCTTCTCCGGGGACAACGTGCTCGGCATCGGGACGACGGTGATCCCGACGCAAGGGGGCGACCTTCTCGATTACATGACATCCCTTGTCAAGCTTCTCGCGGGCGCGCCGCGCAGGATCTACCCCGCTCACGGGCCTTGTATCGAGGACGGGGTCTCGAAGCTGCGCGAGTACATCGAACACCGCGAGCAGCGGGAAAGGCAGATTGTGGAAGCGCTGCGAGCGGCAGGGCCTTCCCTCGTGCCAGAGCTCGTGAAACGCATCTACGTGGAGATCCCCAAGGTGCTGCACGGAGCGGCCGCACAGTCCGTGGCTTCGCACCTCGTGAAACTTGAGCGCGAAGGGCGGGCACACCGCGAGGCGAGCGCCGAGGGCGAGCCGCCTGTCGCCTCCCGCTGGCGCCTTGCGTGAGCCATCCCATCGTGGAGCGCCTGCGGCATCCGGACCCCGAGGAGCGACGTGCCGCGTGTCTTGCAGCCCGAGGCGATCCTGCCGCGGCTTTGCTCGCCGACGCCCTCGGTCACGCGCTCGGCGACCCGGTGAAGGCCGTGGCGCGGGCGGCTTCCGACGCCCTTGTGGAAATCGGGCGGCGAGAACGCCACGTCGACGCTGTGCTACGGGAGGCCCTGCGGAGTGAGAGCCCTCGTCGACGCTTTACTGCTGCCTACACCAGCGTACGTCTTCAGCCTCCAACTCCCGGCCTGCTTCCCGCCCTCCTCGAGGCGCTGGGCAGCACCGACGGCGACGTCCGGTGGGCCGCGGCAAGGATTCTTGTGGAGCTTGGCCGTCTCCACGGCGAAGTCCTGGGAGTGCTCGTGGGCCTGCTCAGGGGAGGCGAGGATGCCGTGGTGCGGCGGATGGCCGCGTTCTGCCTGCGTGAGCTCGCGCCGGATCGCCCGGAATCAGCGAACGTTCTGGTGGCTGCGACACGCGACCCCGACCTCCACGTTCGGCGTGCGGCGCTCAGCGCCTTAGCCGGGCTCCTCGATCCTCCGCCCGAGGTTTGGGATCGGCTGCTCGAGGTGCTGATGAAGGATGGGGACTCCGCAGCCAAACGTATCGCGGCGGTCGCCTTGGGCGAGCTCGGCGCTGGGAGCCCCACCAGTCTTCCGGCCGGCGCATCTGATTGCCTGCGCGCCCTGGCCGCGCGGGCTCCCGAGGTCGATCTTCGACGCGCGGCGGAGCGGGCCCTTGCTCGACTCGAGGGCCGCACGCCACGCGTGGCAAGGGGGAACGGTGACTGACAGACCTCGCACGAGCATCGTGACCGGCGGCACCGGTGCACTCGGCAGCCGCGTGGTGCGCGCTTTCCTTTCGGCGGGCGACCGCTTGGTCGTGCCGTGGATCGTCGACCGTGAGCGCGACGCGGCCGCACAGGCAGAGCCCGACGCCTTGGGCTCCGGGCAGCTCACGCTCTTGCATGCGGACGTCACCCAGGAGAGCGGAGCCGCGAGCGTGGTTGCCGCCGCGGGCGAGCCGGTCGTGCTCATCAATGGTGTCGGAGGCTTTGCAGGAGGTGCTCCGCTTCACAAGACGGACCTTGAGACGTGGGAGCGCATGTGGACGATGAACGTGCGGAGCGCTGTCGCGATGAGCCGGGCTGCCCTGCCCTCCATGCTGGCCCGCAAGCGCGGCGTCATCCTAAACGTGGCCTCCCGCGCTGCCATCGATCGGCCCGCCGGTCTCGCGGCGTACAGCGCTTCGAAGGCGGCGGTCATCGTGCTTACGGAAACGCTCCAGCGCGAGGTCGCGAACGACGGCGTCCGGGTGAATGCGATCGTGCCCACCACGATCGACACGCCTGCCAATCGCGCGGCGATGCCGAAGGCGGATTTTTCCCAGTGGACTCCCCCGGATCGGATCGCGCAGGTCCTGCTCTGGCTCGCGAGCGACGCCGCATCGACGGTGCGCGGCGGCCTAATTCCGGTATAAGCTGCGCCGCGTACGGCGTTGCCCGTCACAAGAGAAGACCGCGGATGAATGCCGAACGTCGTGAGACTGCACTTCTTTTGAGTCGCAGGCAGCTCCTTCAGTGGGCGATTGCAGCCAGCTTGCCCTGGGGCACACTTTCTTGTTCCAGTGGCAAGGCTGACACCCTCCAAGTGGGTGGCTTGCCCGTCACCTGCAATCTCACCCTTCCGCTGGCCTGCGTCTCGAGAGCGACCCGCAACAGCACTTTGGGGCCTGGCGTCCCGCGTTTCGAATATCAATACAGCAAGTACAACGGCTGGCCCGAGATCAAGGAGTCGCTCATGGCCGGGCGGATTCAGGCCGCCTACATGCTGGCGCCCCTGGTCATGGATCTCACCGACAAAAGGATTCCGGTCAAGATCGTATCCCTGGGCCATCGTTCCGGTGCTGTGATCATGGTCCGGACCGATTCGCCCTATCAGCATTTCAGGCAACTCGCCGGAAAGCGGATTGCGATTCCAAGCCGCTTCGCCGTCGATTTTCTCTTTCTGAGAAAGATGCTGGCACGGGAAGGCATGACGCCGAACGACATCCAGATCGTGGAGATGGCGCCCCCCGATATGCCGGCTGCACTCTACGCCAACGCCGTGGACGCCTATTGCACGGGGGAACCCTTCGGGGCCGCTGCGCAGCGCGCAGGCTATGCGAGACCTCTGCGCATGACGCGCGACGAATGGCGCAACTACATTTGCTGCGTCCTCACGGTTCGCCAGGAGTTGATCGAGCAGAATCGACCGATGGTGCAGGACCTGGTGAACCAGGTGCTGGGCGCGGGGATCTGGCTGGACGCCAAGCCGGAGAATCGTGACCAAGCGGTCGCCATCGCCGCAGGCCCAAGCTTCTTCAACCAGGATCCAAACATCCTCCGGTTCGTGATGGAAAACCCGACGGATCGAGTGACCTACGGCGACCTGCGCATGATTCGATCGGAGTTCGACGATCTGATGCAGCTCTCCATCGAAGCCGGCACGATCAAGCGGCCCATCCCCTATGAGAACTATGTAGACGAGAGTTTTGCCAGGAGCGCCGAGCCCGCCGCGATCACCCTTTGAAGGGAGTGCGAGACCGTGAATCGTGCCGCCAGAACGCTCTTCCCCCTTCTTCTCCTCGCGGCTTCTGTGAGTGCTGCGGACGATTCGAGTCTCAGGGCGGGTGTCTTTAGCCCGCCTCGGGCAGCCCCTGACTTCTCTCTGCAAGGATCGGACGGCACGGAGCTGAAACTCAGCCGATACCGCGGCAAGGTGGTCGTCCTGGCGTTCGGCTTTACCTCTTGTCCCGACGTCTGCCCGACA
>DAIOWK010000041.1:0-17119 GCA_036758525.1 Myxococcota bacterium | reverse complement strand
TCTTCCGCGTGGGCGCCGGCCTTGACCTTGCCGTGCGGCCGCGGGTAGGCTCGGACGAATGATCCCGGCACCCATTCGCGTCGCGATCGCGGGCGTAGGCAACTGCGCCAGCTCGCTGCTCCAGGGCATCGATCACTACCGCTCCCTTCCCGCGGAAGCTCATCAGGCGTGGGGCCTCATGCATCTTGAGATGGGGGGGTACCGGCCGAGCGACGTGGAGGTCGTTGCAGCCTTCGACATCGATCGACGCAAGGTCGGCAGCGCGCTCCACGACGCTGCCCTTGCCGCCCCAAACTGCACGACCGCGATCCGTGCGAGCCTCGAACCGCGGTCTGTTCGCGTGCAGATGGGACCGGTTCACGACGGCGTAGCCCCCCACATGGCCGACTATGCGGCAGAGCGCTCGTTTCGCGTGGCAGACGAGTCACCAGTCGATGTGGCGAAGGCTCTGCGCCAGAGCGGTGCCGAGATTTTGCTTTGCTACTTGCCGGTGGGCTCGTCAAAAGCTGCCCAGAGCTACGCCGAAGCGTGTCTCGAAACTGGCGTCTCTCTTGTGAATTGCATTCCCGTCTTCATCGTCTCGGATCCACAGTGGGGCGAGCGCTTTCGCGCCGCAGGGATTCCGTGCGCGGGCGACGACATCAAATCTCAGGTTGGAGCGACGATCCTGCATCGGATGCTTGCACGGTTGTTCGTCGACCGCGGCGTCCAGATCGATCGTACCTACCAGCTCAATACCGGCGGCAACACGGACTTCTTGAACATGCTCGCGCGCGACCGCCTCGTGTCGAAGAAGATCAGCAAGACCGAAGCCGTAACCTCCCAGATCCCGTACGACATCGGCGCGGAAAACGTCCACATCGGTCCGAGCGACTACGTACCGTGGCAATACGACAACAAGGTTTGTTTCTTGCGCATTGAGGGTCGCGGCTTCGGAGGGGCTCCAATCGAGCTCGAGGCGAGACTCTCGGTGCAGGACTCGCCGAACTCTGCAGGTATCGTGATCGACGTGATTCGCTATGTGAAGCTTGCGCGAATTCGGGGACTCGCTGGGCCCCTGCTTCCGATTTCAGCATACACCATGAAGCATCCGCCCGTGCAGATGGCCGATACCGAGGCAGCAGCGCGGATCGAGGCCTTCCTCGACGATGGAGCACCCTAGGTTCGAACAGCACTGTTTGCTGCTTGCTCCGCGGACCTCGGGTGCCGAGCGCATCCCGATTTTCGGTCTGACGCCCGTGGAACGCACCGTGCTCGCCTTCCGGCGGGCGGGGGTTCGTGAGTTTCTCCTCGCCGGCGACCCGAGCGCGGTCTCCGCAGCGCAGGCAACGCTTCGCAGCGGACCCTGCCGCGGCGTGCGAGTTCGCGCGTGCGAGTATTCGCTGCCTGTGCTCCGACGAGGTGAGCGCTTCTGGATCGCCCGGACCGATTGCCACTACGACCGGCGACTGATCGTGCGCTTCGTCGAATCGGCGCGCCAAGCATGCGGCAGCGTCGCCGCGGTCGATCTGCGCCGCGACGCTGTGATTTCTCACCCTGGAGCGGCGAACGTGGCGTTGTGGAGCAGGGGGGCTGCTTTTGCCACCCCATCCACGGGCACGACGGGCGCATTGCGTAGGGCGGGACGCGGCCTGGTATCGCCGGACGGAGTTCTGACAGGACTCGCCGTCGGAACGGCGACGCTTGCACGGGCGCTCGAAGAACTTGCGCCCGACCCGCGTGGGCTTGAGCGCGCGCTTGCGCTCGTTGCCGAGCGCGAACTGGTTGAGTCCTTCGGGGTCGCCGAACCGTGGCAGGAGCTCGAGACCGATGCGGACGTGACGCTCGCTCGCCGCAAGGTTCTTGCGGGGGCCGTCGGGTTCTCGGACGGCGTGGTGGCCCGGCATCTCAACCGTCCGATCTCGCGGCGTATCACGGAGCGCCTGCTGTCACGGAACGTAAAGCCGTGGCAAGTCTCGGTGACTGTGTTCCTCCTTTCTCTCGCCGCCGGCGCAGGGTTTGCCATCGGTCATGCCGCCGCCGGCGGCTGCCTCGCCCAGCTTGCCTCCGTGCTCGACGGCGTGGACGGTGAGCTCGCCCGGGTGCGCTATCAGGACTCACCCTTTGGTGGCGTCTACGATGCACTCCTCGATCGTGTGGGGGACGCGGTCGTCATCGGGGGAATGACGCTCTATGCCTGGTTGACCGGCGCGGGACACGTCGCCGTGGCGCTGGGCTTCGCAGCCGTGGCTGGAAGCAGCCTCTCCATGTTGGTGAAGGAGAAATACGGCACCCAGTTCCAGCGCACGTATACCGACGATCGAGAGGGCCTGTTTCGCTGGCTCCTTCTGGGACGAGATGGACGTCTCTTCCTTGCGCTCGTCGCCGGAGTCACGGGGCAGGTGGTGCCTGTGCTTGCCTATCTCGCGATCGGCACACATTTGCACGCCGGACTTCGAATCTACAGGATCCGCACCGAAGCCATCGGGGCGTAGCGCAGCTCGACAGAGATGCGAAGACCCGCGGGTGCTTCTCGCCCCCACGGGTCTTCTCGTGCAGAAGACGCGATCGCGCTAGAGATCCACGGCCTTCAGCGTCTTGCGCTTATTGCCTGTGGCGCGGGCCTCGGCCGCCGCGATTAAGTTGCGCACAACCTTGTCGAGCGCCCCGTAGAACTCACTGCCTACGTTGCACTTCTTTGCCGCCGCCTTGGTGCGGGACTTAGAGATGATGAGTTCGCCTCCGGCCGACTTCCCAGCGGCCTTCTTCTTGGCAGCCATGTTCTGTCCTTACCCTCCATCGTTTCGTATCGGCTTCTCTGCGGTGCCCCGCGCCCCACGGGCGAAACGCAGCCCAGAGCGCGACGGCGGATCATACGGGTTCCAGTCTTGGAGTCAAACGAAAAACATCGGAATCGGGCCTCAGGAGGCCGGAATTCGCGCTTTCGGCTCAGATCCCCTCGGTGGACTCCGGTCAGACCCGATGAACGCGGTACCCGGCACGGGGGAAGTGCACGACGACCTCACCGACCTCGGGCGCGTTTCGACGCAGCGCGATTTCTTGAGCTGAGGAGGCGACAACTTCACCCTCGACGGGGTCGAATCCATAGTCGTCGGGAAGTACGCGTACTTTCAGCCCGGGTTCGAGTCCGTTGGGATCTCGCTCATCCTTCTGTATGGCTGTTGTGGAACGAGCCTCTCGGGCGATGCGCAGCGCTTCGTCCGGTGGGCACTCGCTGCGTCGACCGTGACCGATCGCTTTCACACGCTCTGCCCACGCCTCGAGCCGGGAGAACTCCGAGAAGGCGCTCTTCGTCGGTGGCAACGCGCGGAGAAACCACACGGGATGATAGGCAGCGGCGTCGGCGAGCGAAGGCCGCTCCCCGAGGAGAAATGGGCGACCGTCGCCAAGTTGTAGATCGATCCACTGTGCATGGGCGCGGAGCTGGTCCGCCGCCAGGGGAGCGTTCTGCATCAGCATCTTGAAGTCGACGCCCCCACCCATGAGCTTCATCCGGTCTTCGATGAATTCCTTGGGCACTGCTGCACCGACCTTGCCAAAGACGACCGGGACCGCGGCCAAGAAGACGGACCGATCCGTCCAGAAGCTCAGTGCGTTGCACAGTCCCTCCGAGCCGTCAGGATAACTCGTGGGCGTCGGGTGGAGGCGCTCGAGAACGCGGGCGATCAGCTGGCTATCGCAGTAGACGTCGGCCCCGATCTGCAGCACCGGAATCCTGCGGTAGCCGCCGGTTAGCGGCAGGAGGTGCGGCTTGGGCATCATGTTGGGCTGCCGGACGGAACGCCAGGCGAGGTCCTTGATTCCGAAGAGCACGCGGATTTTTTCGGAGAAGGGGGAGGCATCGTAGTGGTGGAAGAGAAGATCTGTCATAAGGGCCAGTATACGCAGTCCCGGTGCTGGTAGGATGTATCCCCCAAAAGAGGTGTCCTCCATGACGGACCTTTTGCGTTTGCCTCTCACGGATCTCGTCCAGCGCCTCGGACGCCGCGAGTTGTCCCCGGTCGAGCTGATGCGTGCCACGCTCGCACGGATCGCCGCCACCCAGGAGAAACTGAACGCCTTCGTGGCCCTGCGCGACGAGTCGGAGCTCATGGCCGAAGCGCGTCGAGCGGAAGCGCGCATCACCGGGGGAGAGGCGCGGCCCCTCGAAGGCGTACCCCTTGGCGTCAAGGATCTCGAAGATGCTGCTGGCCTCGTGACGAGCCACGGTTCCTTGCCCTTCAAGAACAACCTCGCTCAGCGGGACTCCGTGCAGGTCGAGCGCCTGCGGGCGGCAGGGGCGATTGTGGTGGGCAAGACCAACGCCCCGGAATTTGGCTGGACCGCCATCACCAAGAATCTGCTGTTTGGCGAGACGCGTAATCCTTGGCAGCTCGATCGCACGCCCGGCGGATCAAGCGGTGGATCGTCCGCTGCGATTGCTGCTGGCATCGTCGCAATGGCCACGGCAAGCGACGGTGGAGGGTCGGTACGCTTGCCGGCCACATTCACAGGATGCTTCGGGCTCAAGCCGAGCTTCGGTCGCATCCCGCATGGGCCCGATGAGCTGTGGGTCACCATCGACACCGCCGGTCACGGACCGCTGACGCGTACGGTGGAAGACGCCGCCCTACACCTCGATGTAACGGTGGGGGAACATCCGCTCGATCCTTCGTCGCTGCCCCATCCGGGGCTGTCGTACCGCGCGCTCCTGCGCGAGCTCAAATCGAACCGCCGTATCGGATTCTCTCCGGACCTCGGCTACGCCGTCGTGCAGTCCGATGTAGCAGAAATTGTGGAGACAGCTGCCTTCGTTTTCCAAGAGCTCGGACACTCGCTTGAAATCGTGAAGGGGGGGCCTCCCGAGCTCGGTCGTGACTGGGGTATTGCAAATGCGTTCGAATCGGCGGCGATGCTCCACGCGCTGCTTCCCGAACATGAGAGCAAGTTCGGCCGTCAGTTCCTTGCAGGAGTGAAGCAAGGCTGGCAGATGACGCCGGAGCGCTGGGCGGCGGCGAAGCGGCGCCGCGAGCAACTCAACCGCTGGTGCGCGGACCTGTTTGCGCGCTACGACCTTTTGCTGACGCCCACGGCGCCTTACGATCCGCCGCCCGCCAAGGGACCGTTTCCCACGGAGCTCGAGGGCAGGAAGCTCGCGCTGGCGAGCGTGGCGAGCTTTACGATCCCCTTCAACCTCTCCTGGCATCCTGCGGCGACGGTGCGCGCTGGCTTCTCGAAGGCCGGGCTTCCAGTCGGCCTGCAGATCGTCGGCCCCCGGCATCGAGACGACCTTGTGCTCCAAGCTGCTTTTGCATTCGAGCAAGCGCGACCGTGGGCCCATGAATGGCCAGCAATCTGAGCCCTCTTCCGGGTCGGCCTCTCGGCAGGCGCGGTACGGACTGTCGGGGGGTGCGCATCCCTCAGGCGATCGATGTGGCTCGGCGTGTCTGCGCGCAAAGGGCGCACGCAAATCCGAGCGTCGCCTCTAGCTGCCCGAGAGCAGGTCGCAGAATGCCTCCTCAATCCCCTGCCCAAGCTTTTCGACGTCTGGAACGAGCTCGGAGTCGGCGTTCAACCCGACGTGAAGCGCCCCGTCATAGGAAAATACGGCGATCCCGAGACCGATGCCGTCGATGATCGGGACGATCGGATAGAGCCCGTCCACATGGACCCTGCAGAGGTACCTCGACTCGCGGGGTCCCGGCACGTTCGTGGCGACCAGATTGGCGAGGCGACCCAGGCGCATGCTGCGGCCGAACGCCGCGACCAGCGGCGCGGGAAGTTCGTCGAGCGCCCCGAGCAGCGCATCGATCCCCGCCCACGAACCGTCCTTCTTGAGTTTTTCGGTCACCGCACGGGTGGCGGCCAGACGCGGCACTTCGTGGTTTGGATCGATTGCGAGTGGCACGAGCATGGCCGAGACACGGTTGCCAAGCGCATTGGCTTCGCTGGCCGAGCGCAGGCTTACGGGTACCAGCGCCGTGAGTTCGAGACCCCTCGTCCGAACACCCGCCGAGCGGAGATAGCGGTGCAGCCCTCCCGCGAGAACTGTGAGAACGACATCGTTCACAGTCCCCCCGCGGAGGAGGCGGATACTTCGGATGCCCTCCATCGGCAGACGCGTGAAGTAGAGGATCCGGCGCGCGCCGATAGACGCATTCCACGGCATGGCGGGGATATCCGCGCTGGCGAGGCGAATCGCGGACCATGCCGCATCGCGTAGCCGGCCCACGGCTTCCCGGGCTTTTGCGGGCTTCCAGGCCGCGTCGGCCAAACGGAAGGCGGCGCGGGCACGGCCAAGGAAGGTATCGAGCATGGCGCGGCCAACTCTCTCGCCAAAGCCCGGCATCGCGGTCGCCTGTGAGCGCGCGGGGGGGAGGTCCCGAGCACTTGGATCCGTGTCGAGCAGGTGCTCGAGGAGCTGCGCGCCGGCGAGCCCGTCAATCATACAGTGGTGGACCTTCTGGAAGAGCGCCGTTCGCCCACCGTCGAGGCCCTCGAGCAGATGCATCTCCCAGAGGGGTCGATCCCGGTCCAGAGGCTGCTCAAGAAGCCTGGCCACCATTCCCATGAGCTCGTGCTGCCCGCCTGGGTCTGGAAGCGCCCAGCGGTGCATGTGGTTGCGCAGGTCGAAGCGCGGGTCATCCTCCCAGGTCGGGTGGCCGAGCGAGAGCGGGACCGAGACGGCGCGCTGCGTGTAGCGATGAAGCGAAGGCAGCCGTGCCTCCACATGTCGGCAGAGCCCATCGAGCGAGAGCGGCCCGTCGAGCACGGCGACGCAGCCGATGTGAAGAAGCGCGTTCTTGCGTTCGAGGTAGAGGAAGCCGGCGTCGCGTGAGCTCATCCTCGGCGCAAGACGGGGAAACTTGACGGAGCTCATAGGTTAAAGCTCCAGCAAGAGCCATGCCGGCGCGGCTCCGTCCTCGACGCCGCAGACGTCTCTCCACCGCTCGCCCTGCCCAAGTCCTTCGCAACCCGCAGGGTTTATGCCGTGCTGGCATGCAGGCGCGGCGCGAATGTGGCCCAAACCCGCAACAAGGTGCACGGAGCTCGCTAGCGCGGGTCGCCGCGCCGCATCGACTCCTCCCAGTTTTGTCCATCAAAGAGCACCACTTTGAGCCCTGTGAGGTCGACACCCTCTAGGCATCGTACATTCACATCAATCCGGTCCGGATCCGAGCGCGGAACGTAGAACGATGCGACGCCGCATACCGGGCAAAAGTAGTGCTTTGCCACGCCCGTATTGAAAGTATATGTCGCGAGCTGTGAGGGCGGCGTGAGAAGACAAAAGCGTTCACGCGACACGATCCAGTGAAGGTAGCCCTTCTTCTTGCAGATCGAGCAATTGCACTGGGAAATCTGCTCGATCGGTCCGCTCACCTCGTACGCGACGCGACCACAGTGACATCCACCGCGATGCAGCGACTCCGTCATTCTCTCCCCCGCCTGCCAACTAGCGCCAAGGGCTGTAAGTGTGGTGGAATAGCCGGACGGACCAGATGAGCGCAACACTTTCGACGGGGACTCCGGCGCCTCCCTTTCTGCTGCAGACTCTTCACGGCGGCGGCGAGGACGGGGTGCGCAGTCCCGCCACCGACCCGGCAACGCTCCTCTTCTTCTTCAAGCACGATTGCCCGACCTGCGATTTCGTGGCCCCATTGGTGGGACGGCTTTCTAAGCTGCTCGGTGGAGCTGGACTCCGGAGCGTCGCTGTTTCTCAGAGCGACTCTGCTACGAGCTCCGCTTTCGTAGCGAAACACGAACTCGCAATTCCCGTCGTGCTCGATCAAGAGCTAAGCGCCTCGGAAGCCTATGCCTTCGACGCGGTTCCCTGTCTTGTCCTGATCTCCGGCGAGGGTCGCATACTTCGCGCGTTTCAGGGCTTTGGGCGTGAGGACTTCCTCGCACTCGCGGCGGACGCCGCCCGCACTTGCGGCGCGGCGGTGCCGCCACTCGAGCAGGCAGGCGAGCGCTGGCCGGAGAATCGACCTGGCTGCGCCTCGCGCGTGCACGATCCCGAGATCGCCCAACGGCTCGCCGTTCGGCGTGGCGCGGCGCGGCTCTCGGCGCGACGCGTGCACGTTCCCGAGGCAGAGGACCCGTTCGAGTTCTTCGCCGCCCTCGGCATCGACGACGGCCTGCCGGTGGTCCCGCCAACCGAAGCGCGCGTGGTTCGCATGCTCGAAGGGACGAAGCGTTCGCCCTCCGAGGTGGTGGCACTCGTGCCTCCCAATCTCGCGCCTGCGACGGTGGAGAAGATCGCGATCAACGCTGTCATGGCCGGGTGTCGACCCGAGTATCTCCCGGTCGTGATTGCCGCGCTTGAAGCGGCATGTACGGACGAGTTCAACCTGCACGGTGTCCTCGCCACGACCTATTTTCCGACTCCCGTGATCGTGGTGAATGGGCCGATCCGGCACGAGATCGGGATCCAATGTGCGGGCAATGTCTTTGGTCAGGGTTTCCGCGCGAACGCAACGATTGGCCGCGCCGTCCAACTCGTGGTCCGCAATCTTGGTGGGGGTAAGCCTGGGGAGGTCGACATGGCGACGCTCGGACAACCAGGAAAGTTCACCTGCTGCATCGGGGAAAACGAGGAGGAAAGCCCGTGGGAGCCGCTGCACGTCGAGCGCGGCTTCCGGCGCGAACAGAACACGGTCACGCTCTTCGCGGGTGAAGCGCCCCGCGCGATCCTCGACCAGACCTCCCGCAGCGCTCGCTCGCTTGCCACCAGCATGGGGCTGTGTCTCGAATCCGTGGCGCACCCGAAGTTCCACGGCTACGGCGAGGTCATGCTGGTCGTCTGCCCCGAGCATTGCCGTACTCTCGAGGCCGACGGCTGGTCGAAGGCCGATCTGCGTCGGCGGATCCAGGAGGCCACAAGCCGGCCGCTCGGCCAGTGCCTGCCCGACGCCGAGTGCGCAGAAGGCCTCCCCCTCCAGGCCCTGCCCAGAGATCTCCTGGGTCAGGATGGACGCCCGAAGCCCGAGACTCTGGCCCTTCCCCTCGCGAAATTCCGTCGCGACGAGGACATCCTGATCGTGGTCGCCGGAGCGCGGGCGGGCAAGTTTTCGGCGGTTCTTGGCGGATGGGTCGGCGGAAAAATGGGGTCGGAGGCGGTGACACGCGAGATCATGGCCTGAGGGACGACCGGCCCCGTGGTAGAGTGGCCGCCGTGGGTAACAGCGATCGCATGATTCTTGATCCGACCGCAGAGCATCGCCCGCTGCGGCGTCCCCTTTCGGTGCGCGGGAGCAGCCTGCGGGGCCCGATCGGGCTCGTGGACATCGCAAAGGCCCGAGGCGACGTCTTCCTCGATGAGCTCGAGGCGCTCTTGCGCCTGCGCGCGCCGAGCGAACAGATCATCCGGCTACGCAAGCCGACCTTCACGAAGCCCGCACCGCGCAGTCTGCGCGACGAGATCGCGCAGCGCTGCAGGGTCGTAATCCAAGCACTGGCGGATTGAGGGTCCTGCACGTCGTGCAGTGTGCACGACCTGGCGGACTACGAGGCCCGGGGTATCGCCACAGTGATGGTGGCGTCGAGCGAGTTCGTCGGCGCGGCCCACAAGCAGGCCGAGGCCCTCGGGCTGCCGGAGCTTGCCACTCGCGCGGTCTACGTGCCCCATCCAATCCAGGACGCAAGCGACGAGGAGATGCGTGCCAAGGCCCGTGGGGCGGTCGATGCGATCGTGCAGGCCCTCACCGCGCCCGCTGCGAGGCCATAATGGTTCGGCGCTCCAGCGCACGCTTGCATTTTCCGTGTCCGCGGGAAATCTTCGAGCCCGTGAGAAAGGTCACCCTCCGGCCGTGATCACGGTCGCGATGTCCTGCGCAATCCGGGCCGTGCCCATGCGGGTATGGCGCGCGCTTACCGACCCGAACGAGGTCGCGGCCTGGGACGCGGTGAACGGCAATGGGGGGGCCCTCGATGCTCCCCCAGACTACCCGAAGCCCGGCCAGCACGTGCGGTGGCGCTACCGCCAGGGCGGCGTTCCGACGCTCCTCCACGACCGACCGATTGAGGTCGTTCAGGCAAGTCATCTGCGTTCCCTGATTGAGCTTGGGCAATTGCGCTTCGACGAGACCTACACGCTCCTCCAGGAAGGCGAGGGAGGAACCCGCCTTGGGATGCGGATTATCGCGGAGAACGTAGTTCCGGTCGTAGGTGGCGTGCTCGATCGGTTTGAAGTGCGGCGTCTCGTCACCGAGATGGTGAGCTCGAGTCTCGAAGCGATCCGCACCTTTTGCGAACGCGACGGTTCAGATGTGTAGATCCTCTGTCACCCAGCGCGATGGATCGTCGAAACGATCGCGGGCCAGCGGGGAGAGATCGACTTCGTCGAATTGCCCAGTGGCCATGAGTGCTGCAAGGCTGCGGCCCACCGCATAGGATTGCATCACACCACGACCGGTGAACGAGTGAGCCTCATACAGGTTCGCGAAGCCGGCGACCGCACCCGCGATGCCGCTTCTGTCCGGCGTAACGTCGTAGAGACCTGCCCAGCCGCGCACGTGTCCGCAGCGTTCGAATGCGCTGGCGCGATGCGCGAGGCGAGGCCAGATCTCGCTCTCAAAGAACGACTCACCGTCGTATGCGAAGTCGAAGCCGGGTGCTTCGTCGGGCATGGAATACCCTGCGAGCACGTACGAGCCCTCCGGGTGAAAGTAGAGCCCGCTCGCGTCGACGATCATCCCGAGTGAAGCGAGGTGTGTGTCGGCGGGTAGATCTGTCGGGCGCACGTCGACGAGCGCGATCTGTCGTCGTACTGGTTCAGTGACGTCACGCACTCCGATCTTCGCCAGCAAAACCGACGACCACGCACCGAGACAGTTGATGCAGATCTCGCAGCGAATGCGCGTTTCGGCGCTCACCGCATCGGGCGGCACCAGATGGGTGGTAAGGATCTCACGAAGCGTACCGGCCGTGTCGGTCGGATCCCCCCGAACGACCTCCACCACGTCGACGTGCGAGACGCGCCGAATGCGGCCCCCGGAGCCCACGCTGCGTGCCGTAGCGACTCCGGCCACGTAGTGGCGATTGCGAAAACGAACGCCAAGGCGTTCGGCCTCGCTGCGATACCAAGCGCGCACCGCATTGGGGTTCACGAGGCCGTCGCGAGGCGAGAACGTCGCGCCGACAATCTCTTCGCGTGCGCGGTCCAAGAGCGGGAAGCGTTGCCACACCTCGGAGGGAGCGAGCGCTTCCACGCCGAGGCCGCGCGCGTTCTGCAGCGTGCGCTTCTCGAGCGCCCGCGCCCAGAGCAAAGGCTGCGCGTAGAGCCAGAGATACCCGCGCTCGCGAAAACCGAACTCGGTCCCCCGCGACCGAAAGAAGTCGAGCGTGGCCTTGCAGGCGTCGATGTTGACGGGTTGCCACCAGGTCGCGCGAACACCCCCTGCATTGAGCTCCGAGGAGGCGTAGACACCGGCCAAATCGAGGTCGACGACCTCGATTCCCGTAACGCCCCGGGCTGCGAGCGCCCATGCCACGCTGGTTCCGATGATCCCTCCTCCGACGATCAGGACCTGCGCGCGCTCCGCCATCCCAGGAGGCTAGCCCGCGGAACCCGCGTACGCGGTGGCTCATTCGTGCTTCCGCGTGTCAGGGAGGTCAGGACCCAGCGAGCAGCACGCGAAGGCGCCGGCGCGCTCGGAAGGCGCGGGTCTTTATCGCCCCGTGATGTGCCGCGCTTTGGGTCGCAATCGTCGCGTAGCTCTGGTCTTCCATGAAGATCCGCAGCAACACGTCGCGCTCGGCGCTCCCGAGAAGCTTGAGCCCCTCACGCACACGCACCGCGCGTTCTCGAAGCTGCAGGACTTCCAGCGCCTGCGCTGCCGGATCGCAAGCGAGATGCGCGCGGTCGGAGTCCTGCTGGAGATGACGTGCGCGTCGGCGTTCGGTACGCAGCCAGACCAGAGCTTCGTTTGTCACGATGCGGTGCAGCCAAGTGGACAGGCGTGCCTCTCCACGGAAGTCCGCCACGTGGCGCAGGGCCTTTTCAAACGCGGTCTGGACGACGTCTTCGGCGGCAGGAGCATCTCGCGTGAGACGCTGCGCGGAGCGCACGAGGTGCGGAGCAAGCTCCTGGTAGAGCACGCCAAGGCGGAGCTTGGCGGCGCTCGCGCGCTCGGCACGTCGCAGGCCGGTCGGCTCGCCCTTTTCCGCCGAGCTCTGCGGGACGGCCGCACCCACATCCCGCGCTGTAGCGATCCGCATGGGTCGCTCCTCCCGTGTCTTTGCATACGCTTGAGAAGCCCTTCGGGTTTCGGGAGTGCTGCTGCGGAGAAGGCGGCTGCGCGAAGACAGGCGCCCGCAGATCCCGCGAGTCCTTCCCCGTGCCAGGCCAGGCGCGCGCTGAGGCTTGGCTTCCGGGGCTAGGCACCCTCACCGGCAAGCGGGGAACCTCTCCTGTACGCCGCAAGCCCGATCCGGTCGGGAGCAGCGGCGAGCGGCCGTTCCTACGGCCCACAAGAGCACCCGACGGCCCCAGCGTCACGGCCGCCGACGCTAGGATCTCGGCCACGTGAAGACCGTGCCCTCCATCCTTCTCGCCCTTCTGCTCGCGCTCTCTGGCTGCGGCGGCCCTACGCGCTGGACGCGGCCGGTCCCGGACGCTCCGCGGGTCGATGCAACAAAGGTCGCGGGCGACGTGGACTGGCTGGCGGACGACGCCCGCGAAGGGCGAGGCCTTGGAACGGGCGGCCTGGATTCGGCGGCGCGCTATCTCGCTGACGGTTTCCGAGATGCCGGTCTTGAGCCCGGCGGACGGGGAGGCTCCTACCTCAGCCCATTCGAGATGCCTGTCGCGATTCGCATCGCGCGTGCAGATCTTACCCTGGGAGAGACTGCGCTCGTTCGGGGTCGCGACTTCGAAGCCTATCTCTCGAGCGCCGATGGAGAAGCCGCGGGAGAGGTCGTCTTCGCTGGCTACGGAATCAGCGCAGAACGACTGGATTACGACGACTACGCAGGCCTCGATGCCGCGGGCAAGGTCGCGCTCGTTCTCGACTACCGTCCCGCGGGCACGTCTCCCCTCGCTGGAGCGGCAGGAGCACCGTACCTCTCTCGCGCGTACAAGACGCTGAACGCGAGGCGACACGGAGCCGTGGCGGTATTGATCGCGCCATCGGCCGCCCCCCCACCGGGCGTTGTGGAACGCCTTCCACGGGCCGACGGCGCGAATCCGACGCTGCAGCCCGGCGAGACGATTGCACTCGCCGTCTCGCGCGCCGCTGCGGAGCGGATCGTCGCGGCGGCCCGGGGACTCTCCCTGGCCGAGCGTCAAGCGGCGATCGACACATCCGGCCGGCCGGGCTCGACGCCCCTCGCGGGCGTGCGCGCGGAGGTGCGGGTCGAGATCGAACGGCGCATGGGGACCGTCGCGAACGTCGTGGGCATCCTCCGCGGCAGCCAGCCAACGCTCGCGCGCGAAGCGGTCGTGGTGGGCGCCCACTACGATCACCTCGGCCGGGGCGAATACGGATCTCTCGCGCCGGACCGACGCGGCGAGGTGCACCCCGGCGCCGACGACAACGCTTCGGGTGCGGCGGGGCTCCTCTCGCTCGCGCGAGCTTTCGCCGCCACGAGCCCGCCGCCGCCGCGCACGCTCGTGCTTGTGGCCTTTACAGGCGAAGAGGCCGGCCTCGTCGGCTCGAACGAGTACGTGCGCGACCCCGCGTGGCCCCTCGCAGACACCATCGCCATGGTGAATCTCGACATGATCGGTCGCCTGCGAGAGCAACGGCTCACGGTGTTTGGGGCGGACACGTCTCCCGCGTTCGAGTCGCTCGTCAACCAGGCCGCGGGAGATCTCGGACTTACACCCTCATTCGAGAACGGCGCCTTCGGCCCCTCGGACCAGACCTCCTTCTACGTGAAGGGCGTGCCCGTACTCTTCTTTTTTACGGGTAATCATCCTCAGTACCACACCCCCGACGACCGAGCGCTGCTCGTGAACGCGGCAGGCGAGGCTCAGGTGCTTCGCGTGGTCTATCGCACCGTTGCCGCGCTCCTCGCCGTACCCCAGCGGCCGGTGGCGCTCGCCCACGCGCAGCCCTCCCACGCCGCGGGAGCCGCGCAGCCGGGCCCAGGCTACGGCCCCTACCTCGGCACGATTCCAGAGTTCGGGGGCCCGCCCGTGCGCGGCGTGCGCATTCAAGGGGTTCGGAGCGGCAGCCCGGCGGAGGCGGCGGGATTGCGAGGAGGGGATGTGATCGTGGGGTTTGACGGGGCCGCCGTCGCGAACCTCGAGGAGTTCTCGGCGCTCTTGTTTGCCGCACGGCCCGGTCAACAGGTGGAAATTGAAGCCGTGCGGGATGGCATTCGCATCCGGAGCACGGCGACCCTCGGGCAGCGGCGATGATGCGCGGCGAGCTGCGCCGCATTGCGATCGTCGGTGCCGGTGCGGTGGGCCTCGTCGCAGGTGCCCGCCTCGCTTCGGCGGGCCGAGCGGTCCGGTTCTTCGTTCGCGGGCAGGAGGCCGCCCTCGCGATCGAGCGCGACGGCGTGCGCGTCGAAGACCCCGGCTCCGGCGAGATCGTGCGTGTGCGCGCCGAGGCGAGCCTTGGACTTGGCCACGCAGCGACCGCAGCGCCTTCCGCCGTGTTGCTGTGTGTGCGGAGTTGTGACACCGAACTCGTGGCCCCGGCGATCGGTGCGGCGTTTCCGCGGGTTCCCGTCGCCTGCGTCCAGAACCATGTCGTGAACGAGGCGATCCTGAGCGAGTACGTGCCTCGCGTTCTCGGAGTCGTCTGGCGGCAGACCTGCACGCGCGTTGCCCCGAACGCCGCCGTCACCCTCGGGAGAGGCCGCGTGGTGCTGGGCGCCTATCCCCAAGGCGGGGGGGAGGATGTCGACGCCCTCGCGGAAGACTTCCGGGCCGCGGGCTTCGACGTCGGCGTTTCCCAGCGCATCGCCGATGACAAGTGGCTCAAGCTCTGCATCAATCTCATGAGCACCCCAAACGCCCTCGTGCATCCCCGCGACCATACGACGCAGGCCTTTGTGGAGATCAAAGCCCGGCTGCTCGAGGAAGCTCGCGCCGTCCTCGATGCCGCGGGCATTCCCGCCCGCAGCTGCGATGGACGCGACCGATCGCTCGACCAAGAGATCGAGTTCCAACGCGCCTCGCTGGCACAGGGAACGAGCGCACGACGCCTCCCTGTGTACAACCAGATCTGGGCCGCGCTGCGGGATCGCCGGGCGGTGGAAGGAGACGAATACCACCGCTTGATCCTCGAGCTCGGAAGGCGCCATGGAATCCCGACGCCCGTCAATGCGCACGTTCTTCAGATGCTCGAACGCGCGCGCGACGAAGGATTGGGACCGGAGTGTCTCGCCGTCCATCAGCTCTTCGAGCAGGAGGGAGCGGCCGGCCGTTAGGGTTTGGGTGGCTTGACCTTGGGATCGTTCCAGACTTCCGTGTCGGGATAGAAGGCCTTCCACGCGAACCAATAGGCCTCCGTCACCTCGATTCCCTTGGGGACCTCCCACTGCATGAACGCGTTTTCGCTGTCGTAAAGAATCTGGATCTTCTTCCCCTGGAAATTATCGGTCACCCGCCCGCCCGCCGCGGTGAGGAGCGAACCCAGGTAGGCGCGGGCCTTACCCTTCATGACAATGCCGAGAACGAGCTCCTTCGCGTGAAAGCGCGAATCCTTCGCAGCCACCGGAAACGGGATGTCTTCTTGCAGCCAATACGCCGTGTAGGGACTGAAGCGGTAGTCGATCCCCTCCGGGTCGGGGCGCACCAGCACGCTCGAGGTGGGCGCGCGACCAAGCCAAAGGTCGCGCGGCTCCTGTCGCACGCGGACGCGGTCAAGACGCGTGCCGGAAAGTGGCCCTGAAATCGCCTGCCCCGTGAATTGGGACCACAGACTCTGCGTTTCACGGTCGTACATCAAGCTACAGGCGTTGTAGACGAGACCAGACACGCCGAAGTGAAGATTCTTGCCGGCAACGCTCCGGCGAAACGCGCGTGGTGTTCCTGCAAGCGGATCATAGGACAGTGCGATCGGTACCCCGGCGAGGACGTCATTCACGATCTGGTGATGCTCCATGAGATGCACGGGGTAGGCGCGCGCCTGGCCATTCAGCTCGAGCCCGATCACGGGCGTGTCTGCCACAACCCAGGTCGCCTGCTCGGGGGGCACGAACTGTGGATCGTCGACTGCCTTAATTTGGTCGCGTGCGGGACCTCCCTCACGAACGAGCTCGGCCTTGACCACGAGGGGGACGAGCCGAAAGCCGTTCAGCGTCTGGGATGCGCCCCCTTCGACCGGCGTTCCCGCGCCCGGCGGACCCGCTGCCGCGCGGCCCAGGGCGGCCGCCAGGAAGAGCGCGGCGGTGATCGCGGCAGCGCTGCGAGCGCGTCCCGAGGTCATTGCGTCGCCACGGCCGCGACGCTCTCGCGCACGATCGAAAGGAGAAGCATGAGATCCGGATCGGAGATGACGAGCGGCGGCGCCACGTAAACCACGTTCCCGAGAGGGCGCAGGTACGCACCGCGACGCCGGGCCTCTTCGTACACAGCCCAACCCGCGCCACCCAGGTATCCGGCCGCACCTGCGAGGTCGAGCGCGCCGACCATGCCGAGGGCGCGTGTGCGCGCTACGCCGGGAAGATCCGCCATCTCCGCGAAGGCCTTCGCGATGTGGGGTGCGCGAGCTCGAGCGCCCTCGACGACCTTGTCTTCTGCATAGATGCGCAGGACCTCGCGTGCAACCGCTGCACCAAGCGGGTTTCCACAAAACGAGTGACCGTAGTAGAACGCGCGCTCGGGCGCGCCGAGGAAACCTTCGAAGATTCGGGACGTGGTGAGCGTCGCCGCCCGAAGGGCCTGAGCGGCGACCTGTCCGCCGAACAGGCTCCCCCGACGATTCGCGTGGCTCGGATTGCGGCCCCGGTACAGGTCCTTTTCGAGCCGCTCGAGCTCGAGCAACGCGAGCAGCTCGTCAGCAGACTCCGGAAGCTCCTCCGACTGGTCGTCGACCATGGCCCACTATTGCACCTGCGCCTCACCCGATGACCCTTCGACTGCATATGTCGGAAGGGCGCGCTCGACCGGCGGCTCGCTCCGTTAGGGTCGGTGCCATGGAGCTACGCACACTCGGCCGGTCGGGCCTGCGCGTGAGCGCGC
>DAIOWK010000040.1:0-17150 GCA_036758525.1 Myxococcota bacterium | reverse complement strand
GCGGGTCGCGGGCCTGGTCGAGCGTGGCCGCGCCCACTACGTGCTTGGCAACCACGAGGTGGGACTCTTGCAGTCCGCCCTCGGGCACCGGCCGTTGCGGCCGCTTGACACCTTCCACGACATCCTGGACTCGCCAGACCTCTCGTTCTGGGTGGAGTGGCTTCGCCGTCGCCCCCTGGTGGAAACCGGGGTTCTCGGGGGCCGACCCTTTGCCATGGTCCACGCTGGCGTTCATCCGGATTGGGACTTGGCGGAGATCGAGAAGCGAGGGCGGCGCGTGGAGGAAAGGCTCGGAGCGGCGGACCCGGAAACGGCCTGGGGGCTCCTCGGGGCGGCGCGGGCCACCGACTCGGACCGCGACGTCCTCGACCGGCTTACCTGTATCCGCAGCGCGGACGGCCGTGGGGGCTGGTCGAAGGAGGAGCCCGTCGACCCGCAGGACGCATGGCACCGGCGCTGGAGCGCGAGGGGGCACCCCTACGGCGTCGTCTATGGCCACTGGTCCTTGCAGGGGCTCCACGTCGCCAAGCGTTTGCGTGGCCTTGACACGGGCTGCGTGCACCACGCCCGTGGTCGCGACGGCTTCCTGACCGCCTGGACACCCGATCCGCGCGCCCCCGACCCTTTCGGCGTCCCGGATGACCGCTTCTTGCAGGTAAGAGCACACCGCCGCTATGTCACTGAGGTGGGGCCGGGGGAGCGCTAAGGGGCGCCGGGGACTAAGGAATCCAACGTGGCCTCCGTTCAGCCGATCAAATCGAGCATGCCCGTCCCGAGCGAGACGCCGGATGTCCGCGCTGACAGCCACCCGGAGTGGTTCACGAACCGGGAGCTGTCCTGGCTTTCCTTCAACCGTCGCGTTCTCGAGGAGGCGCGCGACCCCCAGAACCCGCTGCTCGAGCGCATGAAGTTCTTGGCGATCGTGGACTCGAACCTCTCCGAGTTCCTTGAGGTGCGGGTGGCGGGCCTGCGCCAGCAGGCAGAAGCAGGTGTCGCAGATCGCAACCCGGACGGGCTCTCCCCCGCCGAAGCGCTCCACGCCATCGATGTCTCGATCCGCGAGATGGTGGCGGAGCAGTACGACTGCTGGCTCCATGAAATCCTCCCCGCGCTCGAGAAGGAGAACATCAGAATCCTTCCGCCGACGGATCTCGAGCCGGAAGACGCAGTGTGGCTCACGGCTTACTTCGATCGCGAGATCTTCCCGGTCTTGACCCCGATCGCCGTCGACCCCGCCCATCCCTTCCCCCACGTCTCGAGCAAGAGCCTGTCGATTGCGGCTCTTTTGCAGACCGACGATCCCGAACAACCTGAGCGACTCGCCGTGGTCCAGGCCCCGAGCGTGCTGGCGCGCGTCGTGCGATTGCCCCCGCGCAACGGGCAGCGCTGCTACGTCTTCTTGGCGGACGTGATTCGTTGGAGCCTCCCCAAGCTCTTTCCGGGCATCCCGATCCTCGATCACACGGCGTTCCGGGTTACCCGAAACAGCAACCTGTACGTAGACGAGGAAGAGGTCGAGAACCTCCTCACTGCGATCGAGCAGGAGCTGCGGCGGCGGCGGCGCGGCGAGGCTGTCCGCCTCGAGGTGCGCACCCCCGTCGGCGAACGCCTGAAGCATGCTTTGCTTGCGGTCTTCTCCCTCGAGCCCTCAGACCTGCAGGAGTGCGATGGGCCGATCAATCTTTCGCGGCTCCAAGAGCTCGCGCGCCTCGAAGACAACGACAAGCTCAAGGTCCCGGTCTTTGTTCCGCCGGTCCATCCCTTGCTGCGTGACTCGGAAGATGTGCTCCGGGTGATCCGCCGCGGCGACGTCCTCTTGCATCACCCCTTTGATTCATTCTCAAGCGTCGTCGACTTCATCGACATGGCTGCGCGAGACCCTGACGTGCTCGCGATCAAGCAGACGCTCTACCGCACGAGCCACGATTCCCCCATCGCGCGCGCCCTTGTGTTCGCGGCCGAGACGGGCAAACAGGTCACGGTGGTGATGGAACTCCAGGCGCGCTTCGACGAGGAGGCGAATATCCGCTGGGCCAGGCGGATGGAGGAGGCTGGTATCCAGATTGTCTACGGCCTGGTGGGTCTCAAGACCCATTGCAAGCTGTCGCTTGTGGTGCGGCGCGAAGAGGACGGGATTCGCCGTTATCTGCACCTTGGCACGGGCAACTACAACCCCGCCACGGCACGTATCTACACCGATCTGGGGCTCTTCACCACGGATCCGGTAGTGACCCTGGAGGTCGCCACGGTCTTCAACACGCTCACGAGCCTCGGACGCCCTCCGGAGTTCGAGAATCTCTTGGTCGCGCCCTTCTCCCTGCGACGCGGCATGCTGGAACGCATTGACCGTGAGGCGAGGAATGCGCGCGCGGGCCGAACTGGACGGATCGTGGCAAAGCTGAACGCGATCCAGGACGAAGAGGTGATCCGCGCGCTCTACAGGGCCTCCCAGGCGGGTGTCACGATCGACCTCATCGTGCGCGGTATCTGTTGCCTACGCCCGGGTCTCCCGGGCGTATCGGAAAATATTCGCGTCCGCTCCATCGTGGATCGCTTCCTAGAACACAGCCGCATCGTGCGCTTTGAGAATGCTGGTTTCGAGCCTGAGTTCTGGATTGGCAGTGCCGACTGGATGCCCCGCAACCTCGACCGCAGAGTTGAGGTGATGTGCCGGGTCCGCGCGCCAGCACTTTGCGAGCGCCTCCAGGGCATTCTCGATGTGTACCTGCGTGACGACGTGAAGGCCCGCGTGATTCTGCCGGACGGCTCTCACCGGCGCCTGGAACCCAGGGAAGGGATTCGCGCGCAGGAGGTCCTCATGCGACAGAGCCTCGCCGCGCCGGTCATCGAGATTGGCACGGCCTAGTGCAAGCGCTTTGCCGCGAGTGCTTTGGCGGCGGCCTTTCGCACGCCTGGGTCGGGGTCTTGCGCGGCGAGTTTTTCCACCTCGTTCGCGAGGGCAGGATCCCCGGTGTTCGTGGCATAACGCACGGCGATCGCTCGGACCGTCGCCTCTCCACTGCGCAGCCCGCGACCCAGGGCTGCGCTGAGCTCGAGGGCATCGGCTTTATGCAGGAGCGCGCCCTGCAAAGCTGTCTCGTACACGTCTGCATCGACCGCCGCGCCGGGCTGAAGCGCATCATGCAGCAAGCGCGCAGAGCTCTCGGCGGAGAGCAGCGCCACGCCCGCGGAGGCCTTGCGCACCGGCGCGCTGACCGCCGGGTCGACCGCGCGACGCGCCCGGTCTGTTAGCAGGTCCGCAGAGATCGGCTGGAAGGGCGCTGCCGGATCCGCCAGGCCGCGGACCCCGAGATCCCGCAGCGTCCCGTTGTCCCCATCGATCCAAGCAAAGTAGAGTGCCCGCAGCTGTGGGGGATTTTGCCGCGCGTCCGCGAAGGCGCGCATCGCCAGGATCCACTCCACCTCGCCGCCGGCGGGGAACACGATGTTCTCCTTCGGGTCGTCAACCAAGAGATACGGCGAGCGGGCTCCGCGCAGAAGAAGCACCGCATGATCACCGGTCTGGAAGACCGGAGCGTTTGACGGAGCACGCTTCACCTCGAACTCGGCGGGGACGGGTCCGCTCACGTCGATGGCGTCGCGCACGCGAATGCGGCCTTCGGAGACACTGCCGATTGTGCCGATCGCAATCGCATCTGCACTCGCCGCGATCTCGTGCAGTGGGCGTGGCCCTGCAGGAAGGGGGTGGTTCAACATGCTTTGGGCCACGGCCCGAGAGGCGAGGAGCCCCGTGAGCGGTGCGCAGAGCGCGGCCAGAGCAAGTGCGCGCAGCACGCGAACGCAGGCGGCGGACGCCATGATCCGCGATCATAGCCAGGGAGGGTGAGATGCGCGCACGAGGGTTGTCGTTCTCGTTACGTCTCCTCATCGGCGCGGTCGCACTGGCGGTCGGGACGGGGTGCGCGGTCAATCCTGCGACGGGCAAGCCGCAGCTGACACTCATGTCGGAGGCACAGGAGGCCGAGCTCGGACGCAAAGCGGCGGACCAAGTGAGTCAGGAAATGGGTCTGGTCGATGACCCGGAGCTGGCGGCGTACGTCGACGCTGTTGGCCAGCGCCTCGTCCGGGTGTCGGTCCGGCCCGATCAGCATTTTGAGTTCCACGTGGTCGACATGCAGGAGCCCAATGCCTTCGCGCTCCCGGGTGGTTATGTGTATGTCTCTCGCGGCCTACTTGCGATCGCGAACTCGGAAGATGAGCTTGCAAACGTCCTCGGGCACGAGATCGGCCACGTGCTTGCCCGTCACGCTGCGCAGCGCGAGACCCGTGCGCTTCCCGGAAACGTCCTCACGGGCGTCACCGCCTTGGCCGTGGGGATCGTGGGAGGGAGCCAGGCCGCAGCGCTCGTGGGATCGATCGGCCAAACCGCGACTTCGGGCCTTCTCGCCGCCTACAGCCGCGACCAAGAACGGGAAGCGGACAAGCTCGGCCAAGAGCTGGCGGAGCGGGCGGGCTACAACCCCGCCGGAATGACCGAGTTCCTCACCACGCTCGAGAGGGAGACCACCTTCGAAGCGAAGGGGTCGAGGCGTCCGAGCTTCTTCGATTCGCACCCCTCGACGCCCGAGCGCGTTTCGAGCACAGAGACCTTTGCGCGTGAGCTCGGGGTCTCACCGGGAACGCCTATTGCCCCAACGCGCGTGGCGTTCCTCCACAAGCTCGACGGTCTCATCCTGGGCGTCGATGCCCGTCAAGGCATCTTCGATGAGGCGACCTTCCTGCATCCTGAGCTTGGTTTTCATCTCCGCTTTCCGGACGGCTGGAAGACCAGCAACGGGAAGACGGTCGTGGGAGCCATCTCGCCAACGCAAGACGCGGTGGTGGCCCTCGAGTTTCAGGCGCGAGGGACGGACCCGCAAGCGGCGGCCGAGCGCTTTGTCGCCTCGCAACGCATTGTCGTGTCGAAGTCCGAGGCCCTGCCTATTTCTGGGCTCGCAGCGTTCCGGGTGCTCGGTGTGGCGCAGAGCCAGCGCGGAGAACTGCTGATTGTGCTCACCTTCATCGCCTATCGGGACGCGATCTACCGCGTTACGGGGATCGCTGGCGCCTCCGTCTTCCAGGAGCGGGCAGAAGACTTCGAAAGGACCGCCGATAGCTTCGGTGCGCTCTCGCCAGCCGAGCGGTCACGCATCTCGCAAAAGCGTTTGCGACTCGCGACGGCGCTGCCTGGAGAGGAGATTGAGCATTTTGGCGCGCGCGTCCGCAACGTGTGGAGCCTCGAACAGATCGCGATCGCGAACGCACTCGAGCTGGGGATGCCCCTGGAGGGCGGGAGCCTCGTCAAGTTTGCGCGGGAGGAGCCGTTGTCCACGAGTCCCCGAATGACGCCCGGGGAGAACGGGCCGCCCCCCCTCGGCGGTCCGGCGGGGAACCCGTGATGGGAGGGGTCTCCGACGTGGACTCGAGGGCGCTACGCAGAGGTCCCGGAGCCGCATGACATGAAACGGATCTGCGTATTCTGCGGTTCCAGCCTTGGAGGGCGCCCAGCCTATCGTGAAGCGGCTGCCCTCTTGGGGCGCACGCTCGCCGAGCGTCACATCGGTCTCGTGTATGGGGGCGCGAGCGTCGGCTTGATGGGCATTCTGGCGGATGCGGCGCTTGACGCGGGAGGCTCGGTGGTCGGCGTAATCCCGGAAGCGCTGGCCAAGAAGGAGGTCGCGCACGAGGGTCTTACGGCGCTCCGCGTCGTGGGATC
Source organism: Myxococcota bacterium (assembly GCA_036758525.1). Taxonomy (GTDB): domain Bacteria; phylum Myxococcota_A; class UBA9160; order UBA9160; family UBA9160; genus UBA9160. The sequence goes on along the minus strand of DAIOWK010000040.1, from coordinate 11,434 downwards.
CATGCACGAGCGCAAGGCTGTCATGGCGGAACTTTCAGACGGTTTCATCGCGCTTCCCGGTGGCATGGGCACGCTCGAGGAGTTCTTTGAGATCATGACGTGGGCGCAGCTCGGCCTGCACCAAAAGCCCTGCGGGCTGCTCGATGTGGAGAGCTATTTTGCGCCGCTGCTCATGTTCCTCGACTGTGCCGTGAAGGAGCGCTTTGTGAAGGAGGTCCACCGACGACTTGTCCTCGTCGCCGGGCAGCCGGCCGCGCTTCTCGACGCGTTTGCACAGCACCGGGCACCCGTGGTCGAGAAGTGGATCGAAAGGAATGAGGAGATGTGAGACCGCGTCCCCTGCTCATCTCGGCATTTCGCAGTCTCGTGGATCCTCAGGGAAAACTCAGCGCTTGATTCCCCAATTGACTTTGTCCGGGTGCGCTGCTCGGTGCCTTTTTCCGCTTTTCTTCGCCAGTTCCGATACGGCGTGGGTCCGCGGGTTCACCGACCGTCATCAAAGGCGCGAAAGCGCCCTTCCGACCAGCCGATTCGTTCGAACCGGCCGCTGCGATAGCGCAGCATGCGATCGGCGGTCTTAAGGTGCCCGGGAGAGACCCAGGAGCCGGTCCTCCAGGTAGGAACGTTGCCGATGCGACCTCGGCCAGGCCCGTAGTGGATATGGCCGTGCACGAGAACATCGACTCCATCGAGCAGAGGCGCGATGCGTCTCGGGAGGGCCTTGCGACCAAGAAAACACTCGAGTGCACCGCAGGCGGACACGACCCAGCCTGGACCGAGTTGATAGAGGGAACGCAGCGTCGCGGATCGCGAATAGACAAAATTCTCGAGCGAAAGCACGCCGCGCCCCGCGCGATCGTAGCTCTCCCAGAGCGTCTCGGACGCTGAGAAGCGGTGGCCGTGGAGAACGCGAACGCGTTCTCCCGCCCGCGTTTCGAAGTCGAGACACCAGCGGTCGGGGGAGAGCCGGGACGATGGACCCGGGAGCGCGTCGTGGTTGCCCTCGATGTAGACGACGCGGCGCCCTTCCCGTCGCCACCCTTCCGCGAGCTCCGCGAGCTGCGTCACGAGCTCTTGCTCGACGGTGCGCTGAACCCGCCGGAACCCGTCCACGACGTCGCCGTTCAGCACCACCAGTTCCGCGTCATCAACGGCCTCGGGCAGGTGGCGGAGCCAGCGCGCGTGGTGCCGAGAACAAATCGCCCAGCCGAGGTGGACGTCGGAGAACAGCAAGGCACTTTGAACGGGCCCAGCGGCGGACACTGCTAGGGAGTAGCACGGCCGGGCAAGTGGTCCCAGTGCAGTGCGCCTTCGCAAAGCTCTAAGACCAGAGGCACGATCCGACCCGCACGAGAGATGACAGAAGGCCGCTCATCGGTTCCGCGCACCAAAGGCCTCTGCGGCCCAGCGCAGCCTCCTAGAAGGCCCAGCCCTTGTAGACCTCGTAGACATCGACCGGTCCGCCCTGGAAGTACGCGGTGGTGGGAAAGTAAAACGTCCCAGTCCGGCGACTGAACTCCAGTCGGAGCGGAGCCCGGGGATCATTGGGGTCATACACGGCGAAGGAAATCGTCTCACGATGACGCACTGCACCAAACAGCAGTACCGCATGATTGATGGTCAGGGAGTGAGTCACCACATGCACCACCGGAGGGCGATTCTGCTGCAAAGACTCGACGAGTTCAGCCGCCGTCGCCTGCTGTTGCTCCGCTGGGAAGGGCAACAGTATTCGCCAGTTGCCGCGCTGCAAGAAGCTCTGCCAGGCGCCTCCGAGCTGCTCCTTCACCACCCGCCCGCGGGCGGTACTGAACACACGCAGGTTCGGATAGCCGGGGATCACGATCGCTGGTTCGTTCGGTCGCTCCTCGCGAGGATCCGTCGCCACGATCCGCCGGACGAGCTCGGCATACGTCGGATCGTCCACCGTCTGCCGCGTGGGGTCGAAGCGGGCATGCTGGAAGAACTGGCGGGCGGAGCGTGCCATCACGAAACAGTGCAGGGTATAGTCCGAGTTCGCCTCATGCCTCCGGCTCGGCGCACCCTTCGAGGAGGCGATGTTGTATTCGAAGACCGTTTCGTTGGCGAAGGCGAAAGTGTCACGCGAGAAGTCGAAGGTGGACCGGATGGTTTCCGGCGCTTGCACCTCCCGCAGAGCTTCGCCCTGACAGGCACCGAGACCGAGCGGGCCGAGGAGCCCGAGGAGTCGAAGGGGGCGGGAACACAGCATCGAGTCGAAACCCCGAAGCGGCGCCGCTCAGAGCGTCGTGGCGATCCCCCCGTCCACCGGGATCACCGCCCCGGTGACGTAGGATCCCGCGCGCGAAGCCAAGTAGATGGCCACGCCCGCCATATCCTCGGGTTCGCCGATGCGACGCAGTGGACTTGACTTCACAATCACGTCGCGAAAGCGCTCCAGGGTGTCGGCCATCATCTTGCTTTCGAAGGGACCCGGGGCGACCGCGTTTACCGTGACATTGCGCGACCCGAGCTGGCGCGCCAGCACCCGGGTCAAATGATGGAGCGCGGCCTTGCTGGCGGAATAGGCGTAGGTCTCGAAGGCGGGGACGTGGAGACCGTCGATTGAGCCAATGTTGATCACGCGCGCAGGGTCTCCGGGCTGCGCGGCCTTCTCGAGCAGCGGCAGGCAGAAGCGCGTCAAGTGGAACACGCTCTTCAGATTGAGGTTCATGACCTTGTCGAAGGCCGCATCCGGGTACTCAGCGATGGGAGCGCCCCAGTTCGCCCCGGAATTGTTGACCAGCACGTGAAGCGCGCTCTCCCGCTGCGCCACGGCATCGGCAAGACCGCGGCAGCCGCGCTCGGTCCCGAGGTCGGCGCCGAAGGCAACGCATTCGCCCTGCCGTGAAAGCTCTGTCGCCACGCGCTCGCACTCTTCGCGCTTTCGTGACGCGATGTACACCTTCGCGCCCGCCTCGACGAAGCCACGCGCGATCATGAGACCGATTCCGCGGCCTCCCCCCGTGACGAGTGCGACCTTGCCCGCAATCGAAAACAGATCCTTCATGCTCTACCTCCCGCGGGCCTCTACCTGCCGTCCGGCTTGACCGCACCCGTGGCCTCCTGCCAGGCTCGCTGGATCGCGAAGTCGCGATCCAGCCGCATGACAAAGGGGATGGCCATGACTGCGTATCCCTTATCCTCGGTGAGCGCCGCCGTGCGCTGGGCTTCCACTAGCGACTCCCCCTTGACCGCGGCGTCGGCGCCCACCTGCCACAGCTGGCGGATGAAGCGCTGGAACGCGACCAGACCCGCGCGGTCCGAGACAGACCCGTGACCGGGAATGACCTTGTCGAAGTCGAGCGCGAGCACGCGGTCGAGCGTGTCGCCCCACTCCTTCACCGAACCCCCAGAAGCGAGATCGACATTCGGATAGAGCCTGTTGAAGAACAGGTCACCCGTGTGAAGAACGCGGTCTTCGACGAAAAGCACGACCATATCGCCGTCGGTATGTCCGCGGCCGAGGTGCATAGCGCGAATCGTCTTGCCGCCAAGTTTGATCTCGTGCTCGTCGGTGAATGTCTCGTTGGGCAGCGTGCCGGCTGCAGCGCCCGTCCAGTACGCGGCATCGCGGTTCCGCAGGTGCTCGAGCGTGCGTTCGGTGGAGACGATCTTGGTCCCCGCCGCGAAGGCGGGATTGCCGTGGGTATGATCCTGGTGCCAGTGCGTGTTCAGCACCACTTGGACAGGGCCACCGCCAAGCTCCTCGGCGAGCTCCCGGATGCGCTCCCCTTGCATACGAAACGTCATGGTATCGACAATCACTGCACCTTCTGAGGTTCGCAGGATGCCGACGTTCCCGCCGAGCCCGAAGATGCAGCTCACGTCTTTGGAGACCGTTTCGCTGCGGAGCGCGCGCACCCGTCCCACGCCATACACCGCGAGCACGGCCAGAACGAGGCCGATCCCAAGGGCGATCCGTCCAAGAATCCGAGCCATGAGCTCCTCCGTCCGAGGCCACAGCGTTCAAAGTATAGGGAGGCGTGGGCGCGCCGCCGCCTCATGGTTCGTGGAGCGGGTGCGCTCGCGCGGGTAGGCCATACGGGTCGAGTTGCGAAACGAGGAGCGCTTTCGGGCTGTGGGAGGACCCATGAGCGCGCCCCTTGAGGTGCGGGCGGATGTGCGCGGAGTTCCGTACGCTTGGTGCTCCTGGCCCCCACCGTCTCGACGGAGGTCCCCCATGGCCCTTCTTACCGTTCACTCCGCTCGGATGCGCCCGGAACGGTCTCGTACCTACGAGGCAGGCATTCGCCGTATCGCCCAGCGTGCTGCGGAGCGAAGGGAGAGTGGACACTGGCAGGCGCAAGAGGTGGCCTTCGGATCGATCGGGACGCTGTACCTCATTCAGGAGCACGTGGACTGGGCCGCGCTCGGGGAACAAGACCCGCCGCCGGTCTACATGGCGCGGTTATTTGGAGAGCGCGAAGGAACGGAACTCTACCATGAGATGTCGGAGTGTTTGGCCGAGGTACGCTACACCGTGTCGCAGGATCGGCCGGACCTGAGCTACGCGCCCCATGTGCGGGCGCTGACCCCGGCGCTTACCCTTGTAACCTTTCTCCGGGCGCGGCCGAGCGGCATCCCGGCCTGCGAGGAGCTCATCGGGAAGGTCGCGGAAGCGATTCCCAAGGCGGACGACCCGAGCCGCCTGTTCGCCTATCAGACTGTCATCGGCGATTTGCGCACCTATTGGACGGTCCGCCCGATCCAGCGCGTCGAGGAGCTCGACCAGGTGCTCCCGCCCCACGAGCTCTTGGTTCGCGCCTTCGGTGCCGACGAAGGAGACCGCATCTACCGCAACGGGATCGACGCCCTCCAGCACGCCGAACGGCAGATGACCGTCTTGCGACCCGATCTTTCCTATCTCGGCTGACCCCCCCGAGGTCCCTTGAGCGGGTGTGCCGAGAATGGCGCGCCTGCGCCGCGCGCAGGCCTTGCCCGTGGGCAAGGCAGAGGAGACACGATCCACTAGCCGCCGTACCTGGGCAGCGCAGGGCGCACTTCCCCCGAAGGGGCACGCTCCTTGCTTGGGATCGTTCCAGGCGGCTGCTGATGACCTCGGATCTCTTCACGGACTACCAGCGCGGGGACTTCTTCGACGAGGTCTTCGATGGACAAGGCGAGATTCGGCCCCACTACCGGCCGCTCGTCGACCGCCTTCGCGCGCTCCCCTCCGATGAACTCCTCCGCAGGGCGCGTTTGCGCGACACGATCCTGCGCAACCTCGGAATCACCTTCGCCGTCTACGGCGAAGCCCAGGGCATCGAGCGCACGTGGCCCCTGGATTTGATCCCCCGAATCATTCCTGCCGACGAATGGCGCCACGTCGAGCGCGGACTCGTCCAGCGTGTGCGGGCGCTCAACTGCTTCCTCGAGGACCTGTACCTCGGCGAACGGGCGGCGTTGCGAGAGGGCGTGATCCCGACCTGGCTCGTCCAATCGTCGGCCGGCTTTTGCCGGGAGGCCTACGGAATTCCGGTACCCCGGGGCGCGCACTGCCTGGTCGCGGGCATCGACGTTGTGCGCGACGCCCAGGGGACCTACCGCGTGCTTGAGGACAACCTGCGGACGCCGAGTGGCGTGTCCTATGTGCTCGAGAATCGCGCGACCCTGACCCGCGTCCTTCCCTTGGTCTTCGCGCAGCACCGTGTTCGCCCGGTCAACCACTACGGAGCGTCTCTGCTCTCGGCGCTGCGCAGCCTCGCCCCGGCCAGCGCCTCGGACCCGCCGCGTATCGTGGTGCTCACACCGGGCATCTACAACTCCGCGTACTTCGAACACGCGTTTCTCGCGCGGCAGATGGGCATCGAACTGGTCGAAGGTCGCGATCTCGTGGTCGACGACCACGTTGTGTTCATGCGCACGACACGCGGCCTCTCCCGCGTCGATGTGATCTATCGCCGGGTGGATGACGAATTCCTCGACCCCGCGGTCTTTCGCAGCGACTCGATTCTCGGCGTACCGGGTCTTTTGGCTGCCGCGCGCGCCGGCAATGTGAGCCTCGCCAATGCGATCGGAAACGGCGTCGCGGACGACAAGGCGGTTTATGCCTATGTCCCAGCCCTTGTCCGCTTCTATCTCGGCGAGGAACCGATTCTGCCGAACGTCGAAACCTACCTGCTTTGGGAAGCTGAACAGCGCGCGGCGGCGCTCTCTCGACTCCACGAACTCGTCGTCAAACCCGTGGACGCGTCGGGGGGATACGGGATCATGATCGGGCCGAAAGCGACCGAAGAGGAGCTCGCTGCGGTGCGCAAGGCGATCGAAGCCAGGCCCCGCAGCTACATTGCGCAGGAAGTGGTGGCGCTCTCGCGCCATCCGACGCTCGTCGACGACACCCAGCGCGGCGGAGGCCGCATCGAAGGGCGCCATATCGATCTGCGGCCCTTCGTCCTCAGCGGGGAGAAGATCGAGGTCATCCCCGGCGGCCTGACGCGCGTGGCACTTCGCAAGGACTCCCTTGTCGTGAACTCCTCGCAGGGTGGTGGGTCGAAGGATACCTGGGTCCTCGCGGCGGATGAAAACGGTACGTCGGGATGATGCTGGCGAGGCATGCAGAAGACCTCTTCTGGGCCGGGCGCTACATCGAGCGTGCCGAGGACACCGCACGGCTCCTGGACGTCACCTATCACGGCATGCTCGAGTCGCCGCTTCTCGACGCCGCGAGTGCCTGGCGCGAGCTCCTTGAGCTGCTCTATCTCGAACAGGCCTTCGCAGCCAAGGGCCAGCCGGTGACCGACTCCACCGTGACGGAGTTTCTGGTGCTCGATCCTGGCAACGCGGGCAGCATCGTGCGCTCGGTGGCGCGTGCTCGCGACAACGCGCGCAACGTTCGCGAGCGCATCTCGACCGAACTCTGGGAGGCGATCAACATCCTTTTTCTGGAATTGCACGCGCGTGACCTGCGTGCAGACCTCGAACGCGAGCCGTACCAACTGTACAGATTTGTGAGAACCCGCTGCCAAACGATCAGCGGAGTCTCTGCGGAGACGATGTCTCGCGACGACGGCTGGCGCTTCCTGCTGCTCGGTCGGATGCTGGAACGGGCCGAGATGACCTGCCGCCTCCTCTCGGTCCGCTTCGGCCGTTCCAGCCACGCGGCCGTTCCATCCGACGTTCACTACTGGATCGCCGTTCTAAAGTCGGTCTCAGCCTTTGAGGCATACCTTCGAGCGCACCGCGCGCAGATTGAGCCGCAGGATGTCCTCGAGTTCCTGCTGCTCTCCCGCGAGTTCCCGCGCAGCGTGCTGTTCGCGCTCCGGGCGAGCGAATCCGAGTTGGTGCGCCTCGGTGGAGAGACGGCTCCGAGCCGGCCCGAGCGCTTGCTCGGTCGGCTTCGGGCGGACCTTGAGTTCATGGATATCCACGAGATCATCGACAACGGGCTGCCGGCGGCACTCGATTCCCTCCAGCACGGAATTCTCGCTGTCGCTGAAGCGGTCGAGCGGCACTTTTTCCGGGCCGCCGCCCCGCCCGAGCTCCATGTATTCGAATCCGTGTAGCAAGGAGTAAGACAAGACGATGCGCTTCGAGATCGACTATACGAGTGAGTTCAAGTACCCCGAGCCGGTGTGGGAGTCGCAGAATCTCCTGCGGGCCTGTCCGACCAGCGATGCGCACCAGACGCTCTTGCACTATGAGCTGCGGACCTTGCCTGTGGCCCGCGTTCACTCCTATGTCGATTACTGGGGCACACGCGTCGACGCCTTCGGGGCGCGCGCTCCCCACGATCGGCTCTCGATTCACGCGCGTTCCGCGGTCGAAACGCGGCCCAGCGGTCCCATGGCTGCGGCGCCGGCCTGGAAGCGCCTTTCGGACCCCGCGTTTATTGAGGCCCATCTCGAGTACTTGGCGCCTTCGCGCCACACGGCGTGGAATGAAGCCCTGCGCGCGGAGGCGGAACGCCGAGCGGCACCGGCGGGCGCAGACATCGTGGGTGTCGTGCTCTCGCTGCATCGCATGGTGGGGAGTTCGCTGGCGTACGTCCCGGGCTCGACCGCGGTGGGAGTCGACGTGAACGACGTCTTGCGCGGCCGCAAGGGTGTCTGTCAGGACTTTGCCCATCTGCTGATTGCGATGTGCCGCAGCCTGGGCATCCCTGCACGCTACGTCTCCGGCTACCTCTTTTCGGAGAGCTCCGAGAGCGAGCGCGAGCCCCAGGTCGAAAGCGTCAAGGTCAAAACACACGCCTGGGCGGAGATCGCGATTCCCGGTGCCGGGTGGTGGGGCCTCGATCCGACCAACCGCCAGGAGATCGGACCCCGACACGTCAAGATCGGTCACGGCCGAGACTACGATGACGTGCTGCCGCTGCGCGGCGTGTACCTCGGCGGCGGGGACCACAAGCTCGATGTCTGTGTGTCGATCCGGCGCGAAGCTCCCGCTCAGCAGCAATAGAGCAATCCTCGATTGCCAGATCACCGGTTGTACGTGCAGACTGTGCCGGTGAGCATCGCCGTCCCGCTGGCACCGACGTCGGTGCGCCGCGCGAACCTCCCGCTGCGAGCCGTTCTTGGGTATGGCGCGGGCAACTTTGCCTTCTCGCTCCTCGGCCTCGTCGTGGCCGTGAATTTGCAGTTTTTCTATACCGACTACGTCGGCCTCTCGGCCGGACTTGTTTCGTGGGCGCTGCTCTTCGCACGTCTGTTTGACGCCTTTGTGGATCCGGTGATGGGCTGGCTCTCCGACCGAACCCACACCCGCCTCGGTCGCCGCCGCCCCTTCATCGTCGGTGCCGCGATTCCCCTTGGCATCGCCTTCTATCTCCTGTTTGCGCCCCCTGAGCTCGCGAATCCCGCCCAGCAGCAGGGCAGGCTGCTCGTGTACATGCTGGGCTTCTACACGCTCACGTTCCTGATCTGGACCGTGGGCGCGATCCCCTACTACAGCCTTGGCGCGGAACTGACAGACGACTACCTCGAGCGCACCCGCGTGATCGCTGTGCGCGAGGGCTGGGGGCTCGCCGGACTCCTCGCGGCGACAATCCTTCCCGCGTATCTGATCCATCTCTACGGCGGTCGGCAGGGGTATGCCGCGATGGGAGCGATCCTCGGCGCCGCGACCGCGGCCTTCCTCTTCTTCTCCGGTCTCGTCGCACGCGAGCGTCCGGAGTTCCAGGGACGTCCCGCTCTCAATCCCTACGCGGGAATCGCCGCGACCTTCGAGAATCGACCGTTTCGCGCACTGCTCGCGGCCTTCGCTTCAAGCGCCATCGCCGGTGCGGTGCCCGCCACGCTCGTGATCTACGTCGCGGTGTATATCATCGGAACCCCTCGCTGGTGGACGGACTCGGTGCCGGACTGGCTTCCGACCTGGTCCTACTACCTGCTCCTCTACTTCCTCTCGGCCGTGGCCTCGCTGCCGCTCTGGCACCGCCTGGCAGGCCGCGCGGGCAAGCGCGCGACCTGGGCGGTGGCCATCGTCCTTGCGACTTTTACGAGTGCGGCTTGCTTTTGGCTCGGACCTGGAACAGTCGGGTTCTTCTCCGCAATTCTCGTCGTGGGCGGGATGAGCTTCGGCAACTACCTTGCGCTGCCGCCGTCGATCGTCGCCGATCTCATCGACTCTGATGAAGCCACAACCGGCCTGCGTCGCGAGGGCGCATACTTCGCGATCTGGTCCTTCGCCACGAAGGCAGGGAATGCGGTGACGGGCTTTGCGGCACTCCAGGTGCTGGAGCACGTCGGATACGCGCCGGGCGTGCCGCAGACCGAGCTCGTCAAGACGTGGATGCTGTGGATGTACTCCTGGTTCCCGGCGTTCTGGTACCTCCTCTCCGGTTTCGCCCTTGTACGCTTCCGCTTTACCCGTCAAGACCTGGACCAGGCACAGCGTCAAATCGGTCGAGCGTAAGAACCGATTCGGCGCTCTCGGTTTGCAGAATCTACGCGGGGTTACCCTTCGCGGGTGTCCGCCGGCCCTATAGGTCGAGTGTGCCGGCCGAGGAAATGCGCGCACGCGCGATTGCTTTGCCTTTGGTCCGCAACAGCACTTCGCGCGGCGCCCGAGCGATCATGGCCGCCCAGCGTGCGACCTCCTCATCGAGCTCTGCGCGCGGCACCACGCGGGAAACGAGTCGGAGCTCCCGTGCCTCCTCCGCGTCGACGCGTCGCCCCGTCAAGCACAGGTCCCGCGCCACAGCCGCACCGACGAGGTCATGCAGCGGCGAGTACAAAACGTCGCCGAAGGCGATCTCTGGGTGGGAGAAATAGGTCTCCGGCACGGCGATGCGCAGATCACACATCACCGCGAGGTCGAACCCGCCGGCGATCGCGGGGCCGTTCACCGCCGCCACGAGGGGAAGGGGAAAGTCGAGACACGCGTGGTGGTAGCGGTCACTGGACGCCCAGAGGCGACGGGCGAACGCGGGATCCGAGGCCTCTTCGAACTCCTTCAGGTCAAACCCCGCGCAGAAGGTATCGCCGCTTCCCGTGAGGGTGACGACCTTGACCGCGGGATTCGCGGCAAGTGCGCAGAGCGCATCGCTGATCTCGTCGCGCAGGGCGATGGAAAGGGCGTTCTTTCGTTCGGGTCGGCGAAGCGTCACCCCCGCGACACCGTCTTCCGGCGCAGACAGCAACAAGAATTCAGGCACCCCCGTCTCCTGCGCTAGGTCCTCGCGCCCATCGCCGCCAGCACGTTGGCGCGGTGGCCGAGGGTGTGCGCGATTCCGGAGAGCAGGGAAAAGGCACGTCCCACGAGCACGAAATCGCTCGGCACCTTGACGACGGGATTCTCGCGAACGGCCTCGAACAACTCGTCCGTCATTTCTTCCGTAAACTCGCCCTCGAAGCGCCCCGTGTCGCTGCGCCGCATCATTCGACGTGCGATTTCTAGGAAGGGCGCCGGGTCCCCTGTCTTGGTCGCAAATCCGAGCTCGCGAAAGGCCCGGATCATCGCGGCCTCGTTGAGCGTCATCATCGAGAACATGAGTTCAAAGAGGCCCAGTCCGAAGCCTTCGGGGAGTTCCTTCGACAAGCCGAAATCCATGAGGACGATCTGGCGGTTGGGACGCACGAACAGATTCCCCGGATGGGGATCGGCTTGAAAAAAGCCCGCCGCGAGGATCATTCGCACGAAGATCCGCATGAGCTCTTGCACGACATCGCTGGGATCGAGACCCGCGCGGCGCAGAGCGTCCAGATCGGTCACCTTGATTCCGTCCACCAGTTCCATCGTCAGCACGCGCGACGTGGACCACTCGCGGTGGATCTTCGGCACGACGACGGTCGGGTCGTCCCGGAAGATTTCGCGGACGCGGTCCGCGCTGTCCGCTTCGCGCCGGAAGTCGAGCTCCAACGCCAGATGAGAGGTGAGCTCCATGAGGAGCGGCAGGAGCTCGAGGGGCTGCGGATCTAGGCGTTCGTAGATCTGACAGCCGCGCCGGATGTTTTCGAGATCTGTTCGGACAATCTCT